>NZ_JACGWF010000017.1:0-57522 GCF_014077595.1 Colwellia sp. 6M3
ATCTAATACATTAGGGCTCAACGATTAATTTTAATGTCAGCTTTTCTAAGTAAATATACAAAATAATTCAAGTAAGATTATTTGATTTGTTGGTCGCCTTTGTGGCATAAGTGACGGTTAAACCTAACCCCATCAAGCGACTTTATTTTGGGCTTGCTTTGAAGTCCCTATGTTAAATTTATTAAAGCATAAATATTAACTGATGATTTTTTAATACTATTTAAAATCAATAGTGTATTAGCTAATTCACTAATATTTAGTGAAATCAGAAGATAAAAAATTTACATATAGTAAAAACAATATAAACTGTATATTAATACAGTTGTGGTGCTTGGTGGTTGATATGTTAGGAAAAGTTGAAAAATGTGGGCAGAGTGACATAAAACTCGTTTCAACAGCCTTAATGCTTGCTGCAAAAGGGCATGCTGAACAACAACGTAAATCTGATAACTCGCCTTACATAAATCATCTTATTGAAGTTATGTCATTATTAGTGGAATTAGCCCATGAAACTGCCCCGAGTGTTTTATGTGCTGCAATTTTACATGACAGCTTGGAGGATACCAATATTACCCAAAGTACAATCTTGAGTGAGTTTGGTGTTGAAACATTGGAAATGGTTAAAGCCCTAACTGATGATAAATCACTGTCTTTAGAAATAAGACGTCAGCATATTTTAGATAAACTACCTACTGCTAGCGACAACATTCGGCGCATTAAGCTGGCTGATGTGTGCTCTAATGCATCAGCTATTCCTGTTACTTGGGACGAACAGCGACTTACAGATTACTTCTTATGGCTCGACCAGGTCGCAGCACTATGCAGAGAGTCTTCTGAAGTGCTTTATCAAGAATATTTAGTTAGAAGAACTAATTTCACATCCTAGAATATTTAACTAATTTGGTTCAGCTCTATACGTTACATGGTCCAACTGTTATGCCTAAACCTAGTTCACAACAAATTATAAAGTAGGGTCAGATACACATTAAATTTCAAGGATATTATTACTCAAAGTAAACAACCCTCAGACACATATAATACAAGGTTTTAGGGTATTCTTTTCAAAGAGTTAAATGGATAAATGTTGTTAATGTGTACCTGACCCTAATTAATCTAATATACCTTCGAAGTTTGTGGTGAGACTTAGCCAGCTTACGTCGCTAAAATTTATTATGGGTGGCATAGTTAATATTTTAAGGAAACTTGGTACAATGCTATTTTTTGATTTTAGGTAGCTAATGAATAAAGGTAATGAGCCGCTTCACGGCATAAAACTTGAACAAATCCTCACTGAACTTGAGAAAGAAGTTGGTTGGGATAAGATGGGTGAGTTACTTAATATTCGTTGTTTTACTAATAAACCGCGTCTTAAATCAAGTTTGAAATTTCTCCGTACAACCCCTTGGGCACGCAGTAGAGTTGAAATTTTATATCTGAAAACATTTTGCAGTAAGCATAAAGCCACTGGGAATGTGATCAGGGGCATACTCTCTCAAAAAACAGCCGTAGTAGAAAAGACCTCCAGCAAACCTGCACCTTTTGTTTGGCCAACATTGGAAGATAAATAAACGTGATAACTAGCATTGAAGTTAATGCTGTTCAATATCACTGTTTGGCTGTTTAAGTCTCGATGTCGTGTTGTTAGATTTAAATTAGCCAAACTTATCAAGCCATCCGTAATAACTTCTTGTTAACTAAAATAATGTCTTATCTTGTTTAATTGAGTAAATAGGTTTTACTTTTAATTGTCACTAAATCACTTATCATGACATTAGTCGAGTTCATAAGGAGTAACAATTATGCCACCACTAAAACAGATAAAATTACTTAAGATCAAGCTACTTAACATTAGGTTACGAAAAAAACTGTTGATGCCATTTTGGGCTTGTGTATTTATGCCTTTTTTCGTTAATAGCGCTGAAGTAACAAAGACAAAACTTGTTTCGCAGTTGTATTTTGCTGACTCAGGTATTCTTTGGGGCATGGCGTGGATACCCAATGGTGATTTGTTAATTACCTTGCGCAGTGGCGAGTTAAAAGTCGTAAAAAAGGGTAGTGGTAGTGCAGAGAGTGTTACGGGTTTGCCAAAGGTAGTTACTGGAGGTCAAGGCGGTTTACTTGATATTGCTTTACACCCCGACTATGCCAATAACGCTTGGCTGTATTTGTCTTACGTAAAAGCTGACGACAACGGCAATAAAAGTACCGCCATTATGCGGGCAAAGTTCGATGGTAAAAGCCTAAGCGAACAAGAAGATATTTATATTGCTCAAGCTTACGGTAAAAAAAATTCTCATTTTGGCAGCCGATTAGCGTTTGATAATGAAGGTTATTTGTATTTTTCTATTGGTGATAGAGGCCAAAGAGATATTAACCCTCAAGATATTACCCGTGATGCTGGTAAAGTATATCGGTTATATGATGATGGTCGTATACCTGATGATAACCCCTTTGTTAAAACTAACGGCGCTAAAACTGCAATTTATTCCTATGGTCATCGAAACCCGCAAGGTATGGCCAAGCACCCTGTAACAGGCGATATTTTTAGCCATGAGCACGGTCCGCGTGGTGGTGATGAAGTTAATCTTATTGCTAAAGGTAAAAATTATGGCTGGCCAGTGATTAGTTATGGTATTAATTATTCAGGTACTTCTTTTACCGACTTAACGAAAAAGCAGGGTATGGAGCAACCTCTATGGTACTGGGATCCATCAATAGCACCTTCAGGTATGACGTTTGTAACCAGTGACAAGTATCCTAATTGGCAAGGCAATATTCTGGTTGGTTCATTAAAGTTTGGTCAGGTCATTATGCTAACACTTGATGGTAACCAAATTGTTAAGGCGGAAATAGTTAAAGATGATCTAAGCCGTGTGCGTAATGTAAAACAAGGACCCGATGGCTATATCTATGTTGCGGTAGATGGTCAGGGAATTTATAGATTAATACTTGAATAGTTAAAGGCGCTTAAGCGCCTTTATTGATTTAACTGCAAGCGAAGCGAGCGTGAGCTAAGGGCAAACTCATTTTTTTAGTTCACTGCTTGTTTAGCTCAGTTAACCACAGTTAATAACTAGAAAAAAATCCATCTTACTGCTAAGGTTTTTAACACCCAAACGCTTAAGAGTGCGCCATATGTTTCCGCTTTATTTAAGAAAAAAATTCCATTCATCTTTCATATTAATAGCCTTAATAGTACTGACAAGTTGGTCTGCGACAGCAGTTTCAAAGGTGTTTCCTAATGCATTTCCTAAAGCATGGATAAATGGTGTTAATTGCGCGACAGAAGCTAAGGGGCAAGTGCATCAGTACGATGAAAATCTATTTATTATACGCCAGTCAGTGTGTACTAATTTTGAAGCCCCTTTTATCTATTTGTTGTTTGGTAAAAACAAAGTATTAATGCAAGATTCTGGCGCATCAGACTTTGGTCAACGCCAAATAGTCGATAATGTTATCAAACAGTGGTTAATTGATAACGAGCTCAACACCATTGAGCTTATTGTTAGTCATAGCCACGGACATGGTGACCATGTAGCGGGCGATAGCTTATTTATAGACAGACCTAATACGCAAATAATTGGCAAAGATCTTGACTCGGTTAAGCGTTTCTTTGGTTTTAATCATTGGCCAGATGGCATGTATCAATTAGATTTGGGCGGTCGGCGCATTGATATTTTACCATTACCAGGACACCAAGATGCTCACCTAGCGTTATATGATTATGAAACTCAGATTTTGTTTACCGGAGATTCTTTATATCCCGGACGCATTTACTTTAAACAGGAAAATTTTGAGGCTTTTAGTCAGAGCATGAAAAAGTTGTACAAATATGCTCAAACAAAAACAGTAAAGCACATTTTAGGTACTCATATTGAGATGACACAACAACCAGGTGTCGACTATCCATTTACAGCCAAAGCGCATAAAAATGAGCGTAAATTAGAATTAACAATACAGCACCTAGAACAGTTAGTTAACTGGTTACCAAACGCAAAGTTGCCAGTAAAAAAGCAAGTGTTTGATGATTTCATTCTTTATCCAATTAACTAAATGAATAAGCTTGTTAATAACTGGACTTAGATCCACATGTTTATACCGAGCTAGTTTTCGTAATTATTAACGTAATTTCAATAGCAGAATTTTTCTGGTTAAAACTACATAACTTGTTAAGTCAGTGTCGGCGACTGTTTACTTTTAGCTGCCAAATAACTAAATTTTGTGTTTTCTGGCTAAGTCGAGTTTTTATTTCTACTATTAAATTACTTTGAGGTGACATAAATAACGCTTTAATAATAATTATTAAAAATAGGACAGCGGATGTGTATTGGGATAAATGTTTGCCGCATACTTACTCTGGTGCTATTGAGTGCATGTAGCTCGGTAAATGAAAGCAAACATTCAACACAAGCAAAGCCTTCTGAGTCATCTGCTGTAAAAGCTGAAAACTTAAATAAGCCAACCATCCCCAACTTGTATGGTATTCCCTCAAATACGTCGCTTAAATTGGTTCATAACAGCGGCAACAATCAAGTAAAGTCGAAAGTAGAAAATCCCCAAGCTACTTTTTATGCTGATATTGACAATTGCGGTATAGATAACACCACCAAAAAACAAAAATCCTTCGCTTTAAAAGACTTAATGTTGGAAGAAATTCGCTTGTCTAATCATGACTTGTCGAGCATGGCTATGACCTTAAACCTTATGGGATATGTAGTGTTAGACGCTAGCGTCGAATCAGCAAGTCAGTTTAATTGTAATGAACTGCCGGTTATTGTTTTACCTTCTCAAGCGAATAATCTTAAAGTAGCTTTTGGTGAAAATAATAGCGAGGGATATAACATATCAGATGCGGGTGGCACTAAAATTAGCCCGCTTGGCACGTCAAATGTCGCAGAGCTTGATCGCTTACTGGTTTATTATCATCCATCGAAAGCCAATAAATTTGAAAAACTTAAATGGTTAGTTTATGAAAAGCTTGATGTGCCAGCACCACAGGTTTATATCGAAACTATGGTGTTAGAAATTAGAGAAGAAGACAGTCAAGAGTTTGGTATTCAATACGATAAAGTTAATGGTGATAAATCAATTTCTATTGGTAGTTTGATGCCAGGATTAGACACCTTTAATTATTTGAAAAATTCTATTATCGATCCACTTAATGGTGAAAATGTATATTCGCCTGGCCAGCAAGAACGGGTATATTTAAAAGCTATGATTGAAGAGGGTAAGGCTGAAGTGCTGTCGCGACCCAGTGTACTAGCAGTAAGTAACAGGCAAGCTTTTATTCAAATTGTTGATGTTATTCAGTCGCCAGAATTACGCAGTACGCTTAGTCAAACAGGAGGATTGCAAGTTAGTTCTTATGAATTTAGCCCGTTGTTGATAGGTATAACCTTAAATTTAAAACCTAGGGTTTCAGCTGACAGAAGATGGTTAACTTTAGAGCTTGATATTACCGTTGAGTCTGAAGATGACGAAAATAATGGTGAAGTTTATGCCCCTACTGAAGAAGGAGGGCGTGTGCTTTTGGCTGAAAAACAAGGGTCATCAAGCAAGAAAGTACGAACATTTGCACGTATCCCTGACAGAACACCGATCATTATTGGTGGTTTAGTCAGTAAAAGCATGGAAGAGCGCGAAGGAAAGGTTCCCTTACTTGGCGATATTCCGGTGATAGGTAAGTTATTTACCTCGGTGGATGATGAAATTCAGCGGCGTGAACTTATTATTGTTTTAACACCGTATATTTTGTCTGAAGATTCGCATAGCATTATGTCTAATGGACCTAATGAAAGCGTAACGAAAAAAAGTAAAGAGTCAGTTTTATTCAATTAATGGCTGGTGGCGTAAACTTAACTTTGTCCTTTCAATCTATAGCTTTGATTAAAGCTATAGATTGAAAAAATAAAGTGTATAAGTATTATTTACGACATTGTGTTGGCATTCTTTAAAAGTGTATATCGAAGGTTATAGTGTTTTTTCGTACGCTGTTATTTTTTGTCGAGAATCAATGGGGGTCAGGTTTATTGATTCTTAGCTGCGAGCAATCTAAGTTAGCATCAACTTAATTCATATATTTTATTAGCTGACCGTTATTATTTGATGGTTATTCCAATTAACTATTCATCTGCTTTTTCTTCATCAAGAATGACAACTCTTATTATGGTGATCATTTTTTTCGGCACTGTGGTGTAGCCTAATTGTTCACTATAACCCACTTCTACTTGTGCGATCGCTTCTAATACTTCATAGCCTTCAATAACTTCGCCAAATACAGCATAGCCCCACGAGCTGCCTGGGTCTAAATTGGTATTGTCATTAAGGTTAATAAAAAATTGGCTGGTTGCAGAATGCGCGTCGTTAAGCTGTTTCGCCATCGCGATTGTGCCTTCGCTGTTTGTTAAACCGTTGCCTGATTCATTAAAAATAGGCTTGTCGGACTCAATTTCAGTGTAGTTAGTCATAAAACCACCAGCCTGAATCAGATAGCCTTCTTCAACACGGTGGATTAACGTTTTATCATATTGTCCTCGGGTGATATAACCTAAGAAATTATTAGCCGCAATTTTCGATCGGTAACGGTCAAGCTCAATAATGATATTGCCCATATTGGTTTCTATACGCACTTTCGGGGATAAGTTACTCGGTTGAATATATTGTCCCTGCGTATTTGCAGCAAACACTTGTAATGAGATAAATAAGCTAAGTAAAACTAGTAAAGTTCTGATCACGTGATTACCTTTATATATTGTGAGATAGACGAAAAGTTGAGGTATTTTAGCCATTATTTATATCATTAAGCAAAGCTCAGCAATTTAACGGGTCAATGAGGTTAGCGTTATGGCTATTTTATTTTTACTTAATAAAAACAGAAAAACCGAAAAGCCTTATCATTAAGTTTTTCGGTTTTTGTAGTTATAACATGTTGAATGTTATTTTTAAAATCTACTATGTAAACTCGACTAATAGTAAAACTTTGCCTAATTAAACTGAAGTAGGTTTTCTTTTCACTCGTTCAGCTGAAGGTTTAGTTACCGTTTCTGATGAAGTAACCGGCGCTTTACTGTTAGCTCTTTTTTTCTTTTTTGCATTTTTAGTCGCTGAAACAACGGTATTAATGAACTCTGCTGATTTTTGAGCAGGGTTATAAGCGATTTTAATAGCTTTACCGTTTAGTTCGATAATATCGCCGTGGCGAATTTTTTTACGCTTTTGCACGGTAACTTCGTTATTTACTTTAATATTACCTTCACTGATCATGGTTTTAGCTTCGCCGCCACCGCCAACCATATTGGCAATTTTAAGTAATTTATAAAGTTCTATAGGTTCAACACAAATGTCGTAAGTTGAGTGTGCAGACATGAAATACGCCTAATAATTTTCAATTAATAATATGGTTATATTCTAGCATATATAACCGTTATTGAATAAAGCGAAATAACAAAACATCCACTTTCCTAAATACAATAATGAGTGAAGTATTAGAAATTGAGAACATCAGGATCGCTTTTGCTTTATTAAAAACACAATTTTAGTGGCATAGTTAATTAGTAATGCAATGTCACTTATATTTTTTCAATAAACCCAGTATTGTTTAAAGAAAAAACGCAGTAGTAAACTGCGCTTTATGTTTGTACAGATACAAGCCTGCGTATCTATAGCGGGGGGAGCTTGCTTAAGCCATTAGCCCGTTAATACTTGGCTGTGAACTTGCTCATTTAATACCACTACTTCTGCACGTTTGAAGAAGTTAAAGTCGGTAGCAGTCGCTAGAGTGTATGCACCCATCATTCGACTGATAATTAAATCACCATTGTTTAGCTTAGGTAACATAATTGATTCGCTTACTACGTCAATACTGTCGCATGTTGGGCCTGCTAGTACTGAGTCAAAACGCATCCCGTCTTGTTTTGCACTATCGATTGGGTATGCTGCTTCATCAAACATTAAGCCGCTGAACGAGCCGTAAATACCGTCATCTAAGTAGTACCATGTTTTACCTTCACGCACAGATTGACCCATTACAGATGCCACGCTAGTTACACAGCTTGCAACAATAAAGCGGCCAGGCTCTGCTAGTATTTGCATGGTTTCTGGCAATTGTGCAAGGGCAACATTAATTGGCGCGCAAAACACATCAATTGGCAATACATCCGCGCTGTAAGGCACCGGAAATCCACCACCAATGTCTAATGTGCTCAATGCAGGCAAACCAAGCTCACTAACTTGTGCAATAACTTTTGCACAAGCGTTAATCGCATCAACATACTTAGTTGGGCTAGCTGTTTGCGAACCAACATGGAACGATAAACCTTTAATACGAATGCCTAATTGTTGTGCGTAAGTAATAATTTCGATTGCCATTTCTGGGCTACAACCAAACTTTTTAGATAAATCAGCAAAGGCATCTTTATTGCGAAAGCTTAAACGTACTAAAATTTCTGCTTGGTCTTTATAAGCAATAAATTTTTCTAATTCGTTGATGTTATCAACCACAAATACTGTGCAGCCGTAGGCTAATGCATCACGAATGTCACTATCGCGCTTAATTGGGTGCGTGTGAATGGTGCGCTCGCTTGGTACGCCTTCACTTGCAACTAAATCAACTTCTCCGCTGGTGGCTAAATCAAAGCTCGCGCCTTCAGCTAGCAATGTGCGAACAACTGCCGCTAATGGCAAAGGTTTTAATGCAAAGTGCAGGGTAACATTAGGTAATGCGTTTTTAAGTGCATGGTATTGGCGACGAATAGCTTCGCAGTCAAGTACCATTAAAGGCGCGCCAAATTGTGCTGCTAGTTGTTCAACTTCTTGATTAGATGGTTGTGTATAAGCAAAGCATTCACTTTGGTTAGCCGCAACCGTTGCTGCAGGTACTTTGATTTTGAAGTCTTTTAATTGTGTTGATAAAGCCATGGTATTCTCCGAGTAAAAGAACGTATCTATTACGTCCTAAGCAACTGCTCGGATAATATTTATCTGCGAGTCAGTTAAGTGATATTAATAGTGCTTATGCACAGTCAAATTCACTCTTGGATAGTTGCTCATTTGCCTTGCTACAAACTAAATTTGTAATGTACTCGGATTGGCTATCATCAAGAAGCGGCGAGATAATAATGTGCGTTTTTAATTTGTGCAACATTTAATTTTAGAAAATGATAAAATTATTTTATTTATATTTAAATCAATATATTACGTGTGGCTTTAGAAGCTGTGTTTTTTTAATAAATGTGATTAATTGAAACTTTATTGCACAAATAAGCAAAAATTAGCTTTTGAACTACGGTAAATGTATGGCGTTATAAGCTGATCATTGTGAGGAGATAAAACTACTACAGTAAGTATTTTTATATCAAGTTTGCTAAGAAAATATTGTTTTTCAGTTTATGGGCTTATAGAACGTTGCATGCAAAAGTTGCTAGGTTTATGCTGTTAATTATAAGAAACCGGTGCCGATGAGAGATTAATGTTGGCAAAACTTTAGCGTTTAACACAGGTTAAGTATTGGTAATGTCGGTAAATAAACAAGATCAAAAACAGAGCATTCTCTCTCGTATTGGCAATGCGTTTGGCGATAAATTAGCTACGTTTTTAAATAAGCCTCGTGACTCATACACTACATTTAGTACGCTTTCGATTGAGCAGTTAAATGAGAGTCTTTTGCCGGGTGATTTGCTGTTGATAGAAGGCGATAGTCGCATAAGTACTGCTATTAAATATTTAACGCAGTCTACTTGGTCTCATGTTTGTATTTATATTGGCGATAAACCTAACATGTTACCCTTGTTAGAGGCTGATTTAGTTGATGGCGTTTGTACTGTTCCGTTAGAAAAATACGCTGGATTTAATATGCGTATTTGTCGTCCGTTTGGCCTGACAAAAAAGGATAATGAAGCGTTATTAGCATTTGTTACTTCTCGCATTGGCATGCAATACGACACAAAAAATATTATCGATTTGATGCGATATTTACTGCCAACGCCGCCAGTGCCTCTTCATTTTCGACGAAGATTACTTGAGTTTGGTAGTGGTGATCCAACTAAGGCGATTTGCTCTACTTTAATTGCACAGGCTTTTCAGTCTATTCGTTATCCTATTTTACCTTTAAAAATTCAAGAGGATAAATTGACAGAAACCGCAGAATTACCTGCACGCGGTTTTTCACGGTTGAAGCCTAAAATTTTTACCAATAGTCGTTTAGAAAAAAAGCATTACAGCCACTTTATTCCAAGAGATTTTGACTTGTCGCCATATTTTGAAATTGTAAAACCAACGCTTAAAAAAGGTTTTAATTATAAGGATATTCAGTGGGTGGACCAAAACCAAGATGATACTCGGCAGTCTCATGCAAAATAAGCGTTAAATGGGGTCAGGTGCATTTTATATATTGCCATGACGCTGACCCTTACAATTTAACTTCAACTTCAACTTATTCCTTTAAAGCAGTTACTTTCAAGTGATTACTTTATTTCGATTACTTTATTTCGATTACTTTTGAAACACCTCTATCGCGTGAGTCTGAGGCTGGAATAAGTTGTTCTCCGTCTTTGTAAATAACCTGTATATCACCAAATTCCCAGCTATGAGGTTCAACACGATAACCGCGTTTGGTTAAAGCCTTAATCGTAGTTTCAGGAAGCGGAAGTGAAGGGCTTTGGGTGATTAAATCTGGTGGTAGTAATTGATGATGAAAACGACTCGCGCTAGCAGCTTCAAGCGGTGTCATTTTAAAATCGAGTATATTAACCACTGCTTGGAACACTGAGGTGAAGATTGTTGAGCCACCCGGTGTACCAATCACCATTACGGCTTTGTTGTCTTGTAAAAGTATGGTTGGCGACATGGATGAAAGCATGCGCTTACCCGGTTGAATTTCATTAGCGGTATTGCCAACAACGCCAAAAATATTAGCGACACCCGGTTTAACACTAAAGTCGTCCATTTCGTTATTTAATAAAAATCCTGCACCTTCAACCACTACGCCAGAGCCATATGCCCAGTTAATGGTGTAGGTATTTGAAACAGCGTTGCCATCAGCATCAACAATCGAGTAGTGAGTGGTGTTAGGTGATTGTAGACCAGGGTTGACTGATTCTAAACGCGATATGGCATTTGGTTTAACTTCCATTGCACGTCGTTTAATGTATTCGTCGCTGATTAAGTGTGTCATGTCAATATCGACAAAAGCAGGATCACCCAGATATTCAGCGCGATCAGCAAATACGCGTTTTTCCATTTCAGCGACTAAATGAACATATTGCTCTGAGTTATGTGCAACGCCTTCAAATTCTTTACTTAAATAATCTTTCATTTTAAGTAATTGAATAACACCAAAACCGCCAGAACTGGGTGGTGGTGAAGATAAAATTTGGTAATCGCGCCAATTAGCTTTTAAAGGCTCTCGCCAAACTGCTTTGTATTGCGCAAGATCTTGTGCGCTGATAATACCGCCGCTTTTTTGCATTTGCTTAACAATTAATTTTGCAGTTTCACCATGATAAAACTCTTTGCTACCATTTTTTGCTATGCGCTTTAACGTTGCTGCAAGCTCAGGTTGTTTGAATTTTTTTCCGTGTTCAACGCTGCCAAAGTAGCTTTGAAAATTAGTTAGTCCGTTAAAGCGTTGGTAATGATTTTGTATGTCATTAACCAATATATTGGCTGGAATAAATCCTTGTTCTGCTAATTTTATAGCGGGCTCTACTAACTTACTCCACGGCAGTTTACCAAAGCGTTGATGCGCTTCCCAAAAGCCAGCAACTGTGCCTGGTACGCCTGGCGCTTTAGCACCAATTAAACTTAAATTTTGAACAACCGCTTTTTCATCATTGAGGTACATATCGCGATGTGCAGTGAGGGGAGCGGTTTCACGATAATCTAAAAATAAGGCTTTGCCATCGATATAAATAAGCATGAAGCCACCGCCGCCTATATTTCCGGCGTCTATATAAGTCACGGCTAATGCAAAGCCCGTTGCAATGGCAGCATCAACAGCATTACCACCGGCAAGAAGAATGTCTTCAGCTACTTTTGCAGCATATTTATCTGGTATGGCTACGGCGGCTTGAGAAACTTTTGAAGTAGCTTTATTTTCAGCATTAGCATAGGAAATAAAAGCTGAAAAAAACAAAATAGAAATGAAAGTATAAATACGAGCGCCATTTATCATGGGGTATTCCTTGGTTGTTATTCAATGGGT
The DNA here is from genome assembly GCF_014077595.1 of Colwellia sp. 6M3. NCBI lineage: Bacteria > Pseudomonadati > Pseudomonadota > Gammaproteobacteria > Alteromonadales > Colwelliaceae > Colwellia > Colwellia sp. 6M3. The sequence goes on from NZ_JACGWF010000017.1 coordinate 12,200, forward strand.
TGCCGGTTTATTTGCCTAAGCAACTCTACATTTTCTGACTATACCACGGATATAAATTACGCACCGTGATCAAATAATGAGTTTATGACTTATCGTCTAGATTGAGAAAATACAAAGAGCAACTTTATATAAACAACTCAACCTGTTTATCTAACGCTTCAGCTTTTCGTCTTGATATAAGTACCCCTTTGTCGAATGTTTATGGTTAAAGTTCTTGGTTACTGTATGGTGATTTTTAGCCATATTTGAAGTGTTTTACGCTTAAAATTTCTTATGCGAACTCCTTATATTTTGCTGTTTACAACTATAATTATACTGACAGTGATTTAATTATCATATAAAAATCAAATAAATATAAATATTAAACTGTAATTTTTATGATAATTATAGATAAGCTGTTTTACTTGTTTGGAAAGAAATTTTGAGATAAATAATGAACCGACAATTAATAAATATAAGCGATTTAAGTGTGTTAATACATACTTTAAACGTTACTGCTAAAAAAACAATCTCCTTATTATTACTTTTAACCCTTATCAGTTGTGGCGGGGGAGGAGGCACAGCGTCTGAGCCAGAAGTTGTTAACTTAGACAACGACGGGGATGGCGTTTTTGACCAAGTCGATAGTTGTCCTAATACCCCAACAAATAGCCAAGTAGATATTAATGGCTGCATAATTATCGTAAGTGTTGATAGTGATAATGACGGTGTTAATGATGAAATAGACAGCTGTCCTAACACGCCAGAAAACACAGAGGTTGATAGTTTAGGTTGTGAAGTTGTTTCACCAATAGCCGATATTACTATTCAAGCAGAAGATTACGTTGCTTACTTTGACACTTCACCTAGTAACGAAGGTGGCGCAAATTATCGTAACGACCAAGTAGATATAGAAGTTACAACTGATACTGGTGGTGGTTACAATATTGGTTATACACAAGCATCTGAATGGCTTGAATATTCAATAACGTTAAGCGCAGGGACATATGACATAAGTAGCCGGGTGGCTTCCGCTACAGGAGGAGGTAACTACTCCATTGCTATAAATGGTAATAATGTCGGCAGCGACAGTGTTGGTAATACTGGCGGATGGCAAACCTTTCAGACTCAACGTGTAAGCTCATTTTTATCAACCGGCGGTACTTTTACATTACGCTTAACTATAAATACGGGCTCATTCAATATTAATTGGTTACAAATAAGCTCGGTTATAGATGATGATTTGGACGGCGTTGGTAACGATTCTGACCTGTGTTTGAATACACCAGTCAACGCAATAATTAATGATGTAGGTTGTTCAGATACTGACAGTGACGGTGTGTTTGATAATCTTGATAACTGCCCAAATACCCCAATTGATACGAATGTCGATGCTTTTGGCTGTGAAGCTATAGAACAGTTAATTGAAGTGGCTTTTGATAATGACATATTGGTGGGCGGCAAAGACAGTACAAGTCCCGGCTTTACATTGTATACATTCGATAATGACATTGGCTCTGAAGGTAGCAATTGCAATAACAGTTGTGCAACCAACTGGCCCCCACTTTTAGTTACTGATGGTACAGCATCGGGTGTGCCAAATTTATCTACAATTATCCGTAATGATGGCACAACACAAGCCGCATATCAGAGCAAACCATTATATTTTTTTATTGGCGACAGTTCCGCAGGTATGACTGAAGGCAATGAATTAGCAGGTTGGCATAGTCAAGCCTACGGCTTATTTGGAGATACTGTACCGCTTTATACCTCAAGTACAGTGCAAGAGCATGCCCTAATTTATGAAACTAATGATGCGGTTATCACTATGTTTGCTGACCGAGGTCGAGACCGTCACGCTAAAGAAGATCAATTTCAACAATACGATCATTATCTTTCTCATTATTGGACTCACAGAACAGCACGTTACAAGTTTACCGATTTTGTTGAAAAAGGAGGTTCATCGATTTTAATTGAGTGGGTTACTGAGTGGCAACTCGAAGCATTAGAGTTTAGGGCGTGGTACTTCGGTATGAATACTGTTGCTCAATATCATGGTAATTATGAGCCTAATGTTATAACTGAAGGGCGTGGCACTTATGATGACGATCTTGTGCAAACCAGTACCACAGGTGATCAATATAAATATTCATTAACTATAAATGAATTTCGTGGACTTAATGGTAGTACTGAACCCCTCAACATTGGCCAGCATATGGAAATTGAAATCAGCCAATTTTTACTCGGGGTACCAGAAGGGCGCTCAAACTATTATGGCACTACCTATCTTTATCAAGTGGGTAAGGGCGGTATGGTTCCTTGGAAAACACTCGGTGATTTTGATGATAAATCTTCCCAGCGAGAAAACTCTCACCCTATAGCTAAAGAAGGTTGGTTAGGTGGTAACACAACACTTCCTTATCAATATACCAATGAGCCTAACGATCACTTTATGCAAATGGCAACTAATTTATCTAGCCTAAATGGCCAAGCATTTGTTTTGGGGCGCCGTATTCATCACACTTCTTTTGTTGATGGTATGCATGATGAAGACCCTGCAAATGGCATTTTTGCTGAGATGGTTGGTAAGTCAGGTACACATTTTGTTAATAATAGCTGTGCAAGTTGCCATGAGCGTAACGGCAGAGCCGCACCGGCTCCTATAGGCGAAGCATTAGATAAATGGGTATTTAAAATTGCCGATGCTGATGGTAATCCTGATGCCCAGCGCGGTAATATTTTGCAGCCTTCCAATACCGGAAATGTACAAAATGAAGGTACCGTTGCTATTGCTTCATGGACCGAAGTTGATGGTTTACGCTCACCAAATTATCAATTCTCTACCGGCACCCCAGAAAAGTTTTCAGCGCGTATAGCGCCACAACTTGTCGGCTTAGGACTATTAGAAGCTATTCCTGAAGAAACTATTTTAGCGATGGCAGACGAATATGACGAGGTAGCGCCTTTTGGTATTTCAGGCAAAGCACAAAGTACGATAGACCCACAAACACAGCAAATTCGTCTTGGACGTTTTGGTTGGAAAGCTGGAACCTCTAGTATCAAGCATCAAGTTGCATCAGCATTTAATACTGATATGGGGGTAATGACCACTGTATTGCCAATACCAGATTGCGGCTCTGCACAAAAATTAAGGAATGAATGTGGTGACGAGCAAATAGAATTAAGCGAGCAGCATATAGACGACCTCGTGAAATATATTGCGCTATTGGGGGTGCGGGCACAACGTAACCTTGACGATACCCAAGTGCAACAAGGAAAAGCTATATTCTCAAACATTGGCTGTGTTGATTGTCATACCCCGACTCTACAAACCAGCATATATCATCCCTTTAGTGAATTAAGAAACCAAACAATTCACCCTTATACTGACTTACTATTGCACGATATGGGCGAAGGCTTGGCTGATAACTTAGGTGAAGGCAACGCTACAGGTGCTGAATGGCGCACAACACCATTATGGGGTATAGGCTTGTCGGCTTGTGTTACTGGTGGCGTAGTAAACACAGTTGGTGGACAAGGTAATGAAGTTTGTACGCCGGAACATAGTTACTTACACGACGGACGTGCCAGAACCATAGATGAAGCTATTCTTTGGCATGGCGGCGAGTCACAAAGTGCTAAAGTTCAGTACGAAGCACTCTCTGATGCTGATGAAGCCGCACTGTTATCCTTTTTACAGTCGTTATAAGTTAATCGCTAATTCAGTGGGGTTTAGACAATGTATTGATCAATAAGGCAGAGTTAATTGTTATATCTATGACTTAGCTTGAGTTAGCGTTATTGATCTTTAAAGCTTACTTCTAATTTGATTAGCACACTCTGCCAAGACGATTGCACCAGCTGTTGAAACATTAAGCGAGTTACCCATGCCGAACATAGGGATATGAATGTGTTGATGGCTTAATGTTAATGCGGCTTCACTGACACCTTTTCGCTCGTTACCAAGCACTAACACGCTTTTTGCAGGGTAAACTACATCTGTATAGTCAACTGACGCCTGACATAGCTCGACGCTGTAAATTGAGTAACCGCGATCTAATAATATTTGTAAGCTTTCGGTTGTGCTATTACTGTATTCTACCGTTACCCATTTAGCTTCATTTCTTGATGCTTTTTTCATTTTTTTATCTGAAATGCTCAATGCACCTGTGCCACAAACAATCACTTTTTCAATAGCAAAAGCATCAGCCAAGCGAATAAAGGCACCAATGTTATAGCTGTTGGTTACATTATCTAATACCACAATTAGTGGAATTTTTGGTTTCGATAAGTATTCATCTCGGGTAAGTTTGTTTTCTCTAAGCTCTTCTTTGCTCAGTTGTATTTTTGAAGACATTATTTCTACTCTAATTGCTTTGCTGACTGAAATTAAAATGTGCAGCTTTAAGTTTATTTGCGTATACGTTTGTGGTTTAGCGCAGGGAGGAGGATTGTGCGGTTTTATCTGTTGAAGATCAAATGATAGTTCACCTTCAGTTTTTCAAACTTGCGCTAAGTATAAAAGCTTTAGTTTGAATGTAATTAGCTAACAATGCTTGCTTAAGCACTTGAAATAAAAAAGCAGATAATAAGATCAGACTCCATTATTATAGTGCTTATATATACATTTAAGAGTCAACACCATGAACAAATACTCACCAGTTTTTTTCACCAGTATTATTTTATCAAGTTTAATCGCGTTAACCGGTTGTTCATCAAATGCGCCCATTTTAGGTGTTGATAATGGCCAATTAACGCCGTGCCCAGATAAGCCTAATTGTGTTAATAGTTTTGCAGAAGATGAAGCGCACCATATTAAACCGATTGTTTCTAATGAATCTAAAGAAGTCGTTAAAAATAACATTTTGAATGTTATTAACTCGTTGAAAAACTCGAAAGTCACTGCGACCGAAAGTCGTTATGTTAGAGCTGAGTTTTCCTCAGACCTTTTTGGTTTTGTTGATGATGTTGAGTTTTACTTCCCTGAATCTTCAATTAACCAAACAACTATACATGTTCGTTCAGCGTCTAGGCTTGGGTATTCAGACTTTAATGTTAATAGAGAACGTATTGAGTCACTTCGACTTAAGCTTGATGCACTTGAAAAGTAAATTACTTTACTAAATTGAGTTCGCTATATTAACTTGGTTACGCTTAATAGCGTCATGAAATAATGTGGCGTTTATTTTATTGATTCGATTTGATTTGGCGTGGCGGTTTTGAGAACAAGTTATTATTGTTAATAACCTAAAGTACCATTTTTTTCGATAAGAATCGGCTGAAATTTTTCAAGCTTATTGTCTTTAGTCTTATAAATGGTCTTATAAACATTCTGATATTGTTTCAACGAACTTTTAAATTATGCTGTTTTCTATTGCTGGGGCTTTATGAGTAAACTCAAGCCAAACACTTTTATCTATGGCATTTTTAGTGAGTATTTTATCGCATTCAGCGTCAGACATTATGCCTTTATCTACCATTAAATATAATTCAGTTAGTTGATTTGCTTTATATAACAATGTAGCTAAATCTGAACTAGGTTTAGTTTGCTGTTCTTTTAAAGCTTCGCAGTAAATTTTGGGTAATTTCCACTCAATGGCTATTAGGTAGCTAATGCTAACCGACATTTCAGTCATCAATTTTTTAAATACAGTTGTGCCTGGCAGACTTGATAATTCTTCAGCTAGCGCATGTGATAAGCAATCATACACAATGACTTTTCCTAGGTCGTGAATTAAGCCCAAGAAGTAAGCGTCGAAAATATTTTCATCCTGCTCTACAGCTAAAAGCTCACAAAGCGTTGCACAATGTACACAATGAAGCCAAATTTGTTTACCAAACATAGTGTAATAAATAGGCTTACTTGGAATAACTTTAGCCATTAAGAGCGTAGTGGCAATACGTAACAAACCCGACAACCCTAAAAAAGTAATAGCACGATTTAACGAGACTATTTCTTTATCACCGCGATGATAAAGAGCGGAGTTGGCTGCTTTTAAAACAGCTAAAGCAAATACTGGGTCTTGCTCAATTATTTTAACAAAGCTGCGTACACTGGTGTCGGGGTCGTCAATTGCATTTAGCAGGCGAACTAACATCGCGGGTAGTACTGGAATTTGTTGGCTAAGGCTTGAAGGGGTATTTAAAATAAGTTTAACTTTGTGTAGTACTTTAGTTTCTAGCTTACTCATGGGGATATTAGTATTAATATCTCCGAACATAATGTCATAAAACTTTGTTGAAATATTATCGAGCATTTGAATATTTCCTTATATTCTCTAAGTTGGCATTATTGAGTTTGAAAGTAACTAACCACTATAACGTTAAAGTCACTATATCAGTTGGTACAAAATTGTCGATAACTTAGCCATGTTTTTACTTATTATTACAAATTATTCTGTACGGCTGTTGATAAAATATCGTCGCCATTTTCTACCATGAATTTATGAAAAGCGTTTGCGAGTAAGGTGGGTTGTCGAGAGGCATTTTGCACTAATCGCCATTTGCTGCGAATAGGAAAGTGATCAACATTAATAATTTTTACCCTTGGCATAATACCAAAATCTAAACTGTGTTTACTAAGCACAGATATGCCTAAACCCGCTGCAACTGCTTGTTTTATTGCTTCACTACTGGCAATGGTCATTTTTTCATTTAAGGTTAGGCCGTGTTGTTTAAATAACTCTACGGTATATTCGCGAGTACCAGATCCTGCCTCACGCAAAATAAATGGGTAATGGCTTAAGCGCGCTAAACTCACTCTGGGAAATTGTGCTAACTCATGGTTTTCAGGCACAACTACCACCACTTCATTATCTAAAAAAGGTGTTTCAAGCACTTTTACATTTTGTGGAATATTACTGAAAATATAGAAGTCATCACGATTATCAATGAGTCGACTTTGTATTTTTTCTCGGTTACCTATCTCTAACTTAATTTCGACCTTTGGATGTTGCTTGGCAAAGGCGGCTAGCAACAAAGGTAAAAAATATTGTGCGGTGGTAACAACTGAAATTAATAAAGTGCCTGTGATCACGCCTTGTAAGTTATCTATGTCAGTTTTGAGGTTATCTAGGCATTGAAATATAGTATTTGCACTGCGCAACACTGCCTTGCCAGCATCGGTTAGGGTAAGTTTTCGACCCTGCATTTGGTAAACGGGTAAGCCGATTAAATCGCTTAAATTTTTTAACTGAATAGACACTGATGGCTGTGATATATGCAAATTTTCGGCAACAACTGACAAACTTTGATAACGTGCCAACGCTTGAATAAGTTGTAATTGTCTCATCGTTGGTTGTCGGTTTGACTGCAAATTTAATGGCATATAGATTTTTGTCTATGTTAAAGATTAATTTTATATATTAGACTCTATTTGGAATTAATTCTACGCTAATGTTACTTAGCTTAATAAGAGAACAAAGCATGTTAGAAACCATATCACAAAATATTCGTTCACTTGGTTCGGTACTGGGTAAAACCATTGCCAATGATAAAGGCCAGCGTTGGCTAGAAAATGTTGAGCGTGTGCGTTTACTTGCCAAAGATGGTGTTGCACAAGACGCGCTTGCTATTGACGAGCTACAAACCTTATTTGAATCTTGCGATGAGCAAGATTTATTAATTTATGGTCGCGCGTTTAGCCAGTTTCTAAATCTTGCAAATATTGCAGAACAGCAACACACCACTAGCGAACAAGGCTTAGCAGAGCTTGATTTACCGCACCCATTAGCCACTTTAAAAGAGCAAGTGAGTGGTTGTACGCCAGAAGCCTTTTTATCAGCCATTAATAAACTTCATATTGAATTAGTGTTAACTGCGCATCCAACAGAAGTTAATCGTCGTACGTTTATTCATAAATACCATGAAGTTGCTGAAGAACTAGCGCAATCAGGTGCTGATTTAAATGGCCGAATTGAAGAATTAATTGAACAGGCATGGCATACCAGTGAAATACGTTCGCAACGCCCAACTCCATTAGACGAGTCGCGCTGGGGCCTAGATGCTATTCGCGATAGCTTATGGTTTGCTGTACCGACTTTTGTTCGAGAGCTTGATGAATTATGTCAGGCTGTTACAGGCCAAGCATTACCTTTAGATGCAACACCGATAACTATGGCAAGTTGGATGGCGGGTGACCGCGATGGTAATCCGTTTGTTACTGCCAAGTTAAGTAAACAAGCCATTATAAATGCAAGATTGCTGGCGGCTGAGCTGTATTTAATCGACTTTCAAAATCTCTACCTTGAGCTTTCGATGAATAAAGCCAGTGATGAATTAATCGTTGCTGATACCGATAATATTGGTCCTTATCGTCATATTTTAAAGCAAACTATTGCACAACTAGAGCGCAGTGTTTCGCTGTTGAAAGAAAATAAAACCAGTGGCGTTATCGCTAGCCCAGAAGCATTGCTTAAGCCTTTAGTTATTTGCCGTGAGAACCTATTAACTGCAGGGCTCGACCGAGCTGCTAATTCAATGTTGCTAGACGTTATTCGTAAAATACATTGTTTTGGTATTTCATTGGTTAAGCTTGATGTTCGCCAACACAGTGAATTTCATGATCAAGCCATTTCAGAAATAACCCAAAGTTTAGGCTTAGGCGATTATTTATCGTGGAATGAGCAAAAACGCTGTGAATTTCTTCAACAAGAACTTAACAACCCAAGACCACTCTTGCCGAAAGTAACATGGAGCGAGCAAACGCAAGAAGTGCTCGATACGTTTAAGTTCATAGCAGAACAACCTAAAGAAGTATTAGGTATCTATATTATTTCGATGGCCAGTGAACAAAGCGATGTACTCACGGTTAATTTATTAATGAAGGCGACAGGTCTTACTTGGGATATGCCGATTGCACCACTGTTTGAAACCCTAGACGATTTAAATAGTGCCGCAGGTGTTATTGATAAGTTATTAACGGATAAAGATTACACAAAACGCACGCATGGCGCGCAACACGTAATGATAGGTTATAGTGATTCCGCGAAAGATGCTGGCGTGCTAGCTGCAGCATGGGCGCAATATCAGGCTCAAGAAGCATTAGTTGCAGCAGCTAAAAGTCATAATATTGTGCTGAAATTATTTCATGGTCGAGGCGGCACTATCGGTCGTGGCGGCGGGCCAGCTCATGCAGCTATTGCATCGCAACCTCCAGGAACTTTAGAAGGTGGTCTAAGAGTTACAGAGCAGGGCGAAACCATTCGCTTTAAATTTGGTTTACCTAATTTAGCCGTAAGGAGCTTACATTTATATGCCAGTGCAATATTAGCTAGCTTAGTTAAACCACAACCTGCGCCGAAAGACACATGGCGAAAAGCAATGGAAGACATGGCACAAAGCAGTTGTGATATTTATCGTGACTATGTCTGTGAGCAAGACGATTTTGTTACTTATTTTCGACAAGCCACCCCTGAGCAAGAGCTGTCATCTTTACCGTTAGGCTCTCGTCCTAGTAAACGTAAGTCTGACGGCGGTATTGAATCGTTACGTGCTATTCCGTGGATATTTGCATGGAGCCAAAATCGATTAGTAGTACCCAGTTGGTTAGGTTTTGGTCAGGCGATTTCAGATGCAGGTTTAACGCACAAAGACGCGATTAAAGATATGCTAGATAACTGGCCATACTTTAGAGCCCGTATCTCGCTGACTGAAATGGTGTATTTAAAGTCTGATATTAATATCTCTAAATTATACGATCAAAGCTTAGTTGAAAAGAGCTTACTGCCCATGGGCGAAGCATTAAGAACACAGTTAACCGCGGATAGAAAAACAGTGCTTGAGTTACTTGGACAAACAGAGTCTTTGGAGAGTGATCCTTGGAACCTGACTTCATTTAATTTACGCCGTCCGTACCTGCTACCTTTGCACTTATTGCAGATAGAAGCATTAAAACGTTTACGAAAACAACCTGAACATCCGGTTTGTGAACAGCTATTAATGGTTAGCATGACAGGTATCGCAACGGGAATGCGAAATACCGGTTAGTTTTTAAATGAAAAGCATTACTTAGACTATGAAGCAGCCATTTTCGGCTGCTTTTTCTTTTTTATAACAGTAATAAATGGCGAGTGAATTTTGATGTTTATTTAAGCGCCGTTACGCTTTGCTTGCGGTTTTCTCAGGTGGGGGCATATTGTGTATTTTTATAACTTGTCTAGACTTAATTATACATTAACAAGGATGGTGGAATTACCCTATGCGCGACGGCTATCAAAAAGATTTTTTACCTTCATTCAATATTGAGTTGCCTAAGCCAAGCTTATCCCTTTCAGGTGATGTGTTACAACCACCGGGCTTACTGGATGGCAATGTAGTCATTCCTTATATTCATTACTCGCTCATTATGAGTAAGTCTACCAAGCAGGCGCTATTTTCCGCTGCCAATGTTGATAACGCCATTGCGCAGACGGTATCGGGTTATAAAGGTCGTAAATGGTTTATTGATGCGCGTGTCGGGAGAAATAATCAAATAACTAATAGTGCTTATATCGGAACACCGTGGGATAGAGGACATTTAACTAGACGTACCGCAGTTACTTGGGGGGATTACAATACAGCATTATCTGCTAGCAATGATAGCTGTGCTTATACTAATGCTTCTATGCAACATAAGCGTTTTAATGAAGATGAATGGCGTGTACCAGAAACAGCGGTTTCTAAATTCAGTTTATCAAAAGACAATAAATTAATTGTGATGACAGGGCCCATTTTTACTACCTGCGATCGCTTTTTAACTAAAGGTGTTGGCTTTGAATCCGTTCGTATACCTTCAGGATTTTGGAAAACCCTTACTTATGTTGACCATAACGATAAGCTCGTTACCTCAGCATATATATTCTTCCAAGATACCGACACGTTAAGAACTACTAAAGCTAAGCAGCGCATTAAGTTAAAAAACTTCCGTGTAACGACAACAGAATTACAATTATGGACAGGGTTAGAGTTCGAAAAAAAAATGTTTGATAGTAACCCGCTTTGTTTTTATACCGGCCCAGAAGCCATTAAAGTTAACAGGTTAAAAGATTTATCTAATTCAACAGAAGCCTTATTAGCTGCAGGGGTTATAGAAACTGACGCTTATAACGAAGCAAAATACACCCTTGAACTGAAAGTGCTTTATGAATTGATTGAAGAGTTGAGTTGGTATTAAATAAATAATGTTATTTGCTTTAAGTTAATCGCACACTTTACGATTGACGGACTGAAATCCGACCTACAAAAAGCAATAATTCAACGCTATGCTATTCCCCGTAAGCCTTATTTAGGTTGGACTTTAGTCCATCAAACCAAATATTTATTTAACTATAGTTAACTCTGGCTATTGATATCAGTTTTTTCTTCTTCATTTTCACTCATAACTAATTTAATTTTTGAAAACAGAGCTTTATTGGGATATCCATCAGCAATAAGTTGATGTGTTAGTTGGAATGAGCGAATAGCGTCGCGACTTTTCGGCCCCCAAATCCCATCAGGTTTACCGGTTTCAAAACCTAAAATATTGAGTTGGCTTTGCAACGTTTTCATTTCTTCAAAGCTATATCTGTTATCTAACGCTTGTTGGCTTTGCAAAAACTTAAGCCCGTCAACACCAATTAACTTATTTGCTAATAAACCGACTGAAAGCGCGTAACTTTTCGACAAGTTCCACGTCATAATAACGTTGAAATTAGGGTAGAGTAAAAAAGCGGGCCCTTGATGACCAGAAGGAAGATAAAGTTCTGCCTGAATATCGTAGCTCGATAGTGCTTGGTTGTTGGTTTTGGTAACACCTAATTGTTGAAAGTAACTCAGCGGGTAGTATTGATCAAAGCTGACTTTCTCAAAGGCAAAGCCTTCAGGTAATTTAACTTCTCTGCCCCAACGTTCTTGTGCCTGCCAACCTATCTTGTTTAAGTAATTAGCCGCGGTAGTTAGTGCGTCAGCCTCACTTTGCCAAATATCAACGTTGCCGTCATTGTCGCCATCAACAGCATATTTTAAAAAAGCGGTTGGCATAAACTGCATATGTCCCATAGCACCTGCCCAAGAACCTTGTAGTTGCTCAACTTTGACTTTTTCTGTTTCAATTAAAGTGAACAGGTTTAATAACTCTAAGGTGAAAAACTCACTACGGCGTTGATCACACGCCAGTGTTGCTAGCGAGTTAAGCACTGACATTTTACCTTTATGTTTACCAAAAACGGTTTCTAAACCCCAAAATGACACTAAATATTGGCGGGGGATTCCGTACTTACTTTCCAATCTATCAAATAGTACTTTGTTTTGTTGTAGTTTCTCTTTGCCAACTCGGACATGATAATTACTCACTCTGGCTTTGATGTATTGCTCAAAGGTTTGGGTAAATTCAGGTTGTTTTTTATCTAAAGTAATAACGCGTTCAATAGGCGTAATATTATCAATAACGGTTTGAGTTATATAAGTGGAAAATCCTGTGTTTTTTGCACGTTCTGCTAAGTTAATTTTGCATTGTTCAAAGTTTTCGTCAGCAATAGTTGCGTTTGCCAGCATTGGTAAAAGTGCACAGGTCGTTATAAGTTTTCGGTAATTGAAAAAAATCATAATTTGTTTAACCAGATAATTCGATGAGGTCATGAAAAAAGTATTCCTTAACTAATATTGAAACTGAATTTGAGAAATAATATATAAGTACAATACCATGGCTAAATATTACATTGATGACAATCTTTAATTATATATTTGATAAAAAATGTGTCTCAACATTATTCAACAATAAGTAGCGGTTAATCGTTAGATAATAACAACAAAAGCAAGTTACTGACTAGGCATTCGGTTTTTCAAACGGCTATAATAGCTGTCATAAAATACCCTAGGGCAAGCGTAGTGAATGTTAAAAAGTAGTGGTCAATGGCAGCGCAATTATGAAGAACAAGGTTTCTTTGTGGTGAGGAATTATTTCAGTGTTGCAGAAATAGCAGAACTTAGAGCTGTGGTGTTAAAGTTTCATCAATTATGGCAGCAAGACAATGCAACGTTTTATCAAGAAGAAGCGTTTAATTCTTCACTTATTACTGGCAGTGAATATTTAGCAAGCGACGATAGAATAGCCTTGTTTAATTTTATTAGCTCGAAAAAAGTGATGCATATTGTTGAGTCAGTGATCGCTAACAAACCTGCATTTATGAATACCCAACTATTTTTTAACCCTGTTAATCCTGCCCAAAAAGACTTCTGGCACCGTGACTGCCAGTATGATCATGATCTTGCAGGCCAGAAACTTGCCATTCAACAAACACAAGTACTGCACTTACGAGTTCCACTTTTTGATGAGCTAGGTATGGAACTTGTGCCAGAAACGCATAAGCGTTGGGATAACGAAGAAGAGTTCAATGTTCGACAAGAAGAAAAGGGCAAGCTGAGTAGTGATGACTTATCAACCGGTAAAAAAATAAGCTTAGCTGCTGGCGATTTACTGGTATTTTCAGCTGATATGATCCATCGTGGTTTATATGGCTTAGACCGATTAGCGTTAGATATTTTAGTGTTTGATTCTGCCGGAGATTTTGCTGATTATGTGGATGATGATTGTTTACCAGATAATTCGATGCTAGATAAAATTGCTGATCCTAGGCTATTTATGAATACCCTAAATTTAAAATCGGCTACTTAGTATATTGCTCACAAAGCAAGTTAAGCAAAGCTCAGTTAAGTAAAGTAAGCGAAGTTATAATCTCTGAACTGCACAATTTATCATTGGCTGATTTATAAAAAAGGCATAAGTCACTTTATGACATCATGCCTATTTTTATCGTTTTATAGTTATATCATTAACTCAACACTAGGGGGTTTCTAGCGCGATAGCTGCCATTTTCATGGTACTTTCAAATGATTCTGCACCGGCGATAAATAAGCCATTGTGACAGAACATCGCATCGTCGATACCGGTAACTTCTTGCAGCGCTTCGTTCGACAAGCCAGCCCATGGAGCAGGTAATGATTTTCTATCTTCGAATGATCCTGGTTCAACAGGCACGGTTTGAATACGCCATGGGCCAGATCCTGATGGGTAAACCATATATAAAGCTTGTTCAGACAGTTTATGTACTGTTGTTTTCCAAGGTGTGTATTTTTCTAACACAATTACACGTGGATCTTCAGCTTTATCAATTGCTTCAGCAACGATTGATTTAGCACTGATGCCACCGTCAGCAGAGGCGATAAAACGCGCTAATACTCGCGAGGCAAACTCAACGGCTTCATCAAAACAAGTATCAAAGTGACTCTCTTCTTGCCAAGTTGGGTTAAACATTGAGATGGTCTGGCTAAGGCTAATACCTTGAGCAACACCTTCAACATGTCCGCAGTCTATGGCGTCAATAGTTGACACTAAACCTGCATCAACTGAATGAGCAACTTCTTGATTACCTTTACATATTTGTAAACCATACTTTTGCCAAATTAAACCAAATGATGAGTAAGGAATACCATTTTCACGGGCACCTGCACCGCCACGTTGATGATGATCGAAACGACCAGCATCAGCGTCATATTCACCACCTACATCAATAACAATATCTGCTTGAGCTATTACACTTAAGTCACGGGTACGAACTAGGTTAAAAGCAGGGAATATTTGCTTAAGTGCGGCAATACCGAAAACATCGTCGGCATGAAAGTTACCGTTGTGAGTTACTATCGTTATATTATTCAATTGAGTCATTTATATAAGGTCATTTTTGAAAGGAATGAGTAGGTGATGTGAGTTAATTTAGGGTTTAAAAGCCAGCTTAATAAACGCTTTTTACCGTAAAAACTACAGTGGGATTCTATACGAATAGCGCGTATAAAAACAGCTGATTTTTAATCTGTAACTGTCTAGCTAAAATTTGACTTTTATAATGGTGGCTTGGTTGATTATTATTCGAGATATTTACTTTCGATTTATTTGATAAATATGAAGGGAAGTCGCACTTTAAAAATGCGACTGTATAAAATTTATCAATTCACAATTCACAATTCACATTTTTATTTAATTTCTATTATCGGTAACCAACGATTGGCTGGCTCTAGTTCGTCAATGTCATGCGAAGTAATGGGGGGTAATGTTATATTTTGTGGTGGCGCTGCCAAAAGATTTAAGTCAACGGCCATAGCGGTGCCAATTAATTTATCTGAGCTGAGCTTAAAATTATAATAAATACCTTGATAAAAATTAGCGCCAAATTGAGAGGCTTTTTTGTACATGAATAATAGGTCATGTGAAAGCCAACTAAAATCTGTTGTGGTGATATTTCTCGGGCTACTATATGGGTAAGCAAGGTGGCACCATAATTCAGGTCCTTCTAAGCATTTCATTTCTTTCATCGACAAAAAATAATCTTTAAATATTTGGTGTTCAATATCCATTTGATAATGAATTTTTTCTGCTTTATTTGAGAAAGTAACTGTACCGATAAAATATTTACCTCCCTTATTATCAACTAAATGTATTTTTTTTGTGCCTTGGTAAAAGTTATCCGGTTGAATAATATCGTGTTGTGTAACACAGGATAATGTAAGCAAGGCGAGAAAAAGTATGATGTATTTATGCATTTTAAAAGGCCTTTAGCGATAGTGTTTAGTTACTTTAAAGGAATTATAAAATGTGTATATAACACTTAGGGAGGATTTTTATCTTTGTTGAAGTACTAGTGTGCTGAAGTAAATAAAATGAAATGGTGCTTGTAACACCATCTCATTTGTAAAGGTATTATGAGTTTACGGCCAAATTTTCTCTACATACTCAGGGTGGTCAATAAACGGATTACGGTTACCTTGATGTAAATAAGCGGCTTCGTTTCTATCAATTTCTTTTTGACTTACTGGGTCGTTAGCGTGCCAGCGTAATAGCATATTTAGCTGCCATGTTTCGAACACTTTATTACTACTGCCGTCTAATATAGCATCGCCGTAAGTGCTATTTGTTTGCCAATTTGAAATTACATCTTGATAGCGAGTTGCCATGTAAAGTTGAGCGCGTGCTAAATCACCTTTAAATTCATCAATAGGTTCAAATACTGTGCCGTTATAACCTAATGCTGCAGTGGCTGAGCCGAGTTTACTATTGTTGGTAGAAGTGAACGTTGCACTTGCTACTTCACCATAAGGGAAGCCACTGCGCTTTGAGTTTACAAAACCATCGGTAGCAAAAATATGATGAATGTCTGAATTCATTGGCTCAATTTTTCCGCCAAACCAACTTTTAGGAAATGAATGTTCTCGATTGTAACAGTCACCTTCACCGCTATAAGAACCACATTGATTAGTCACTTTTGTATAAGTATAGCTATCGCTGCCAAAAGGTTTTTCTGAGTAAATATCTAAAATTGAACCATCGTTATCATAGTAGGTATCTAAGGCGTTATTAGCATAAAAGGTCCAAATCGCGCCATAACCTTGAGCCGTGTGGTTGTTAATTAGATTGTGTAAAGCGGTTTTTAAGCTGTAGCCAGTTTGTGTGGTAATACTTTGATAATAAGTGCCTTCATTACCGCCTGAACCACCACCAGTAGTACCTAGGGTAAAGTTTTTACTTTCTGTTTGGGTAAACGTACCGCCTGAAACAAGGGATGTACCCGAAAGTGAAATATCATACGAGCCATTGCCATAAGTACAGCATATTCCATCGCCATAGCTGTCGTTTATGGTGAAGGTATAGTCGCCATCAGCTAAACAAATATTTTCGCTGTAGCTAGTAGAGTTACTTAAGTTGCTACCACTAGCTTGCTCTACGTTGCTACTGTTAGTGATTGACCAGCTAGTTTCATAACCGTATTGATCGGTAGTTAAACTAAACGCGATATCATTACTTGAACAAGCTGAGCCACCTGTTCCTGCACTAGTGGTGGGTTCAAAATCATCAATATATACGGTTTCAGCACCATCAAACCCAGTGGAGTCATAAAAGCGTAAGCCAATCGCTATTTCTTTTGTGGTAGTTGCTGCATATGTATAGCTAACTTGTTGCCATTGATTGACTAAATTTGGGTTCGAATAGCCTCGATAGCCGTCAGCGAAAAGTCTCGCTTTTACGCCGCCTTCGGTGTGATATACCCAAACTGAAAAATCATAACTTTGCCCTGCAGTAACCGCAATATTTTGTAAAAAGTCGGTCGAGCTTTGTGTCACGGTATTAACCGTTATGGCTGCGGAGCTGGTGCCAGTTTTAATTATATTGGTATTTTGGTTAACGCTGATGCCAGAGTCAACGGTAGTCCAATTGTCGGCGCTGGCATTTGACCAGGCTTCAAAGTTGCCATTTAGTACATCTGCATTCGCTAGAAAGCTGAGGCTACTGAGTAAAGTTAGTAGTAATTTTTTATTATGTTTCAAAGAATGTTCCTTCTTTTTAATAGCTGTTACAAACGATTAATTGAAATAACCGTCTATTTATAAAAATATTTAACCAATTAGTTAAGATTTATTTTTATTGTAAAGTTTACGTTTTGTTGGTTTTTATTTACAAAATGTTACAACTTTGCTCAGGCATAGTGCCTCAAAAGTTATGTTATTAAAAGTAAATGTTGGTGGAGGAAAACGGTAATTGTGAGGTAGTTGACTAGATGGTTTGTTTTTATTGAAAAAAACAATAAAAAACCCTGATAAAAATATCAGGGTTTTGTTATCAGCATTTATCAGTTAATGACAAGCCATTTCTGATTAACCATTTTCGATTAATCAATACTGGTTAGCCATTGCTAACATCTTCAAAGTCAGCATCAATAACATCATCGTTGCTGGCTCCGTCATTTGCAGCTTCGCCTTGATGTTGCGCTTGCTCCTGTGATTGCTGCGCTTGTGTCATGCTAGTGTAAGCCTCTTGTAATGCTTTTTGTCGCATTTCAATAGCGTTTTTATCATCACCATTAACAGCCATTTTTAATTGTTCAATCAAGGTTTTAAGCTCGCCTTGTTGATCATCGCTCAAGCTAGTCATTGAAGTTTGCACGGTATGAATTAATTGATCTGCCTGGTTACGTTGCTCAACTAATTCACGCTTTTGCTTATCTTCAGTAGCATGCACTTCTGCATCGTTTACCATGCGATTAACTTCATCTTCCGTTAAACCACTTGAAGCGGTAATTTTAATGCTTTGCTCTTTACCGGTTGCCTTATCTTTTGCGGTAACATTTAAAATGCCATCGGCGTCAATATCAAAGGTAACTTCAACTTGTACTGAACCACGTGGGCCAGGGCTAATATCCGTTAAGCTAAATTGTCCTAACGATTTATTATCGGTTGCCATTTCACGTTGACCTTGCAACACATGCACAGTTACCGCAGGTTGATTGTCTTCCGCCGTTGAAAACGTTTCAGAAGCCCGAGTAGGTATTGTAGTGTTTTTATCAATAAGCTTGGTCATTACACCGCCTAAGGTTTCAATACCCAATGATAATGGTGTTACATCAAGTAATAGCACATCACCAACGGTTCCTGACAATACACCCGCTTGAATTGCTGCACCCATAGCAACAGCTTCATCAGGGTTTACATCTTTACGTGGTTCTTTTCCAAAAAAATCTTTAACCGCTGCTTGTACTTTTGGCATACGTGATTGACCACCAACCAAAATAACTTCGCTAATATCGCTTTTGCTTAAACCGGCATCTTTTAATGCTTGTTCACAAGGGGCGATAGTGCTTTTTACTAAGTCATCAACTAATGACTCTAATTTAGCGCGGGTAACTTGCACTTTTAAATGCTTAGGACCACTTGCGTCAGCCGTTACGTAAGGTAAATTTACGTCTGTTTGTAGTGCTGATGACAACTCTATTTTAGCTTTTTCAGCGGCTTCTTTAATGCGCTGTAGTGCTAAAGGATCTTGTTTGATATCAATACCACTTTCTTTTTTGAATTCATCAGCCAAGTAATTTATTAGGCGTAAATCAAAATCTTCACCTCCTAAAAAGGTATCACCATTGGTGGCTAACACTTCAAACTGTTTTTCACCGTCAATATTGGCTATTTCAATAATAGACACATCAAATGTACCACCACCTAAGTCATAAACCGCTACTTTTTGGTCGACTTTACTGTTTTTATCAACGCCATACGCTAATGCCGCAGCCGTTGGTTCGTTAATAATACGCTTAACATTAAGCCCCGCAATTTTACCCGCGTCTTTGGTTGCTTGTCGCTGTGAATCATTAAAGTAAGCAGGTACGGTAATTACCGCGTCTGTTACTGTTTCACCTAAATAAGCTTCTGCATCTTTTTTCAATTTACGTAAAATTTGAGCTGATACTTCTTGAGGTGATAAGGCTTTACCATTCACTTCAACCCAAGCATCGCCATTTTTTGCTTTAATGATTTTATAAGGCGCAAGTTTAATATCTTTTTGCACTTCTTTATCATCAAATTTACGACCAATTAGACGTTTAATGGCAAATAAAGTGTTTGCTGAGTTTGTCACCGCTTGTCTTTTTGCCGGTTGACCCGCTAATGTTTCATTGTTGGCATAAGCAACAATCGATGGTGTTGTGCGGCTACCTTCTGAGTTTTCAATAATTTTTGCAACACCAGCTTCCATAACTGCTACACAAGAGTTTGTTGTACCTAAATCAATACCAATAGTCTTAGACATAATAATCACCTATTTTTAAGAACTTCATAAAAAGGTCTGATGCTTTATGGCTATATTCCAGTAAGCAATTTGACCGTAAAAACAAACTTGTATTAATGGTTTAAAGCAAGCTGTTTGGTTAGTGGGGCTATAATACGGAAGGTGGGAAAATGCTTCTGTCACAAATATGACAGTTGTGATGACTTTTTCTTTTACATGAAGTGTAATGTTATTTTAAATATAAAAATCAATAAATTAATTGCTCTTTTTTATAAAGTTTAATCAAGTGAAGGGCAAGATTGATTTTTACTATATAGCCACAATACAGTAGAATAAAACCACATGCTTACGCTATAGTTCAAACCTTTGTACCTATGAATAAAAATGTTACGCACTTACCCCAAAAAGCCAGCCCAACATTGGTTAAACAAGCGAATATTTTTGCCGACTTACCAGCAAAATTAATTGAAGACTTTCAACAAGAGTTTCAACTTAGTGAATGGAAAAAGGGCGATTATTTTAATTCAACCTTATTAACCCAACGATTTTTTGTGGTACTTGATGGCAGCATAGAAATCAAACAAAGTAATCCTGAGACTGGCAGAGAAGCGACTGTAGATATGCTTTATGCTGGTGATTGTTTTGATTTAATGGTGCTATTAGATGATAAGCCTCATGATGTGATTGTTTCGCCATTAACAGCAGTTAAACTGTTGTCGGTAAAACTTGCCACTATGCGAGATTGGCTATGGAGTTATCCAGAATTTAATCAACAGTTTATGCCTTACTTAGCGCAAAAGATGCGCGAAAAAGAACAGCAGGCTAGCAGTTTAGTTTTACACGATGTCACCACACGTTTGAGTCGTATTATTTTAGAGCACATTAACAAAATTAAATTTTATACCGGCACAAAAGCCCATGAACATCAGCATCATTTAGTGAATGGTTTAAGCGATGAAACCTTAGCGCGGATGACTGGCTCTGTCAGGCAAGTGATTAACAAGCAATTACAGCATTGGAAAAAACAAGACATTATCGATAAAAAGCGTAATCAGCTGATTATTAAAGATTTAGAAGCCTTAGAAAAAGCTGCAAAATATACCGACTCTCTAACTAACGCACCTTTGCGTAAGCCGGAATAAATACTGTCGAAATAAAATTAAGCAGAAATATAGAGGAGTAGAGGGGTAGAGGGATAGAGGGATAGCATAAGCTGTGTATTGAAGATAAACAGCTTATGCGCAATAAAAGAAATAACACGAATTATAGTTAAAAAATTAAGCGTTAACTTTTTGCTTAGTGTCGTCACTTGTATTGTCATTTTCGCTAGTCGCTAGCGCTTTCATTGACTGATAAAGTGCCTCTTCTTCTGCGGATAAACTTTTTGGAAAAACAATTTTAAGTTTTACAAAAAAATCACCGGCAACTTTACTAGGTAGTCCTCGGCCTTTTAAACGCATTTTACTACCACTACTGATTAATTTAGGTAAGCTTAAATCAATATGGCCAGTGGGTGTGGGTACTTTTACTTTTTCACCTAACGCTGCTTGCCATGGGCTAATACTAAGTTCTGTTGTAATGTCAGCACCATCAATAACGTATAACGGATCTGGGTTAAAGCCAACTTCAAGATACAAATCGCCATTAGGTGCGCCTCCAACGCCTGCTTGTCCTTGTTTTTTCAAACGTATTTTTTGACCCGGCTTGATGCCTTTTGGAATACTGACCTTTAATGTACGATCTTTAGTTTGTGTTCTTCCTTGTTGATCAATGACTTGATCTTGTAAGGTAAAGTTTCGGGTTGCACCAGAATATGCGTCTTGCAAATCGATCAATATTTTTGCATTACTATCTTGACCTTGCATAGACCGACGACCACGAGTCGCTTGCTGAGGACCACCGAAACCGCCACCAAATAATGACTCAAAAAAATCACTAAAGTCGCCTTGGCCACCGGCATTAAAGTTACCGCCACCTTGTTGATATTGGTCTTGCCAACTAGGCGGTGGTGTAAAGCCAGATTGACCTGCTTTCCAATTACTACCAAGTTGATCATACGCTGCGCGCTTTTCTTTATCACGAAGCACTTCATAGGCTTCGTTAATATCTTTAAAACGCGTTTCAGCATCTTTTTCTTTACTAACATCGGGGTGAAACTTGCGCGCTAATTTCCGGTATGACGTTTTAATTTCATCTTGAGTCGCGGTTTTATCAACGGCCATAATTTTATAGTAGTCTTTATAATTCACACTGACCTCCTAGCTATAATTTGCTGATAATTATAGTCATTAATTTGTATATATTGCTTAATATAGTTTGCGTAGATAAAGTCGATAATGATTAATTCAATGTTTAAATCATTAACGAATAATAATTTTATAATCTTAGTATAAGTACAAGAGAAAATGAGTAATGTCAGCTATATGACACTTGAAGTAAATTATGACATGTATACAGTGAAATTTCGTGTTATTTTCAGGAGAAATAAATTTCACTTAACTTAATTGATCTTAAAAGGAAAAGCATGACTTATACATTGGAACACAACGTTGAAGAATCTAAGTATGAATTTCATATTGGAGAGCATATTGCTTATATAACTTACGATGATCAAAATGGAGATATGCATTTAACTCATACTATTGTACCAGACGCACTTGCAGGTAAAGGTTTGGCTAAAACACTTCTAGAGGCTGTACTGCAACAAATAAAAAAGGATAATAAGAAAGCCGTAGCTAAGTGTTCTTATATTGTTAATTACCAACAAAAGCACCCTGAAGCCAGTAGCTTATTTGTTTGATTGCTTTTGATAAAATACCATTTTAGTGATTAGTTCAGCCTTGAAGAGTTGCATTTAAGATTATATTGGCCGTTTTTATATTATTGAAAATAGCTAAAGCTACTGATTAATAATACTTTCAGGGGTTGGGTGCTTTTAGATTAATTAACATGCAATTGTGCATGTATATAAGTGAATGTTATATAACTAGCCAGATTGATAGCGCCATCGAAACTTAGTTGTTAATACAAACTTTAAACCTTAAAACTTAAACCTAAAATTAGAAGTTAGAAGTTAGAGATTAAACTTAATTGAATTAAAAATTCGCTCACCTTTTTCTCGTTGCAAAGACCCTTTAAACTCGATCAACATAGAAAATCGCATATTATCTGAGACATGTGGGATAGTAAGTGCCATTTTATTTTTAACTATGAGTATTGTGCCTTTATGGCCATTAACTACTACCGGCTTTTTGACTGCCGACGTCAGTTCGGTAAATGTTGATGAATATAGACCTAAATCATAATATAAAGTTAAATGCTCATTCTCTAATTGCCCCGCAAGCGAATCTATCATTTGTACATTGGTGGGTTTTAAACTGGTAGGACGGTCAAAACACAGTTGGATATTTGGACAAAACTCAAGCCAATTATCAACTTGCTTTGTACTATGGCTGTTTGCTGAACTTATAAATAATAAACTAAGCAAAGCGGTGAATAAAACGGATTTACTAAGTCGCATAATAGCTCCATTAGTTAAAAAACCTACATTAATTAAAGTGCAGGTTTTAATGTTATTTATCTGAAAGAATAAAAGCTATTTTTTGATGTTTTTTCTAACTAAAAAACCAACAGAAAGTAGTAATAAAACCAATGTGCTTGGTTCAGGTACAGGCGTACTAGCTTTAGCGACAATCAGCACAGGGTTAATATCAATCCAAAAGCCTTGGCCATCGGTTTGCACTAAAGAGCTTGTGCGAATAGTGGAAACTTCACCAGTAGTTAACGTGGTGTTGTTATTTAGCGAAGGGTTCATAAGAAAACTGCCGGTTAGATGAGCCAAGCCTAAGTTATGACCTAATTCATGTGCCAACAACTCGCCACCAAACCTGCCCGATGCGAATGACGATTCTACGACAAAATCATTTCCTGGAAGCTCACCGCAGCCAACGATACCAGCATTTATTGTGCCACCACAGGCACTGATGGTATCAATAAAATAAAAGTTTACGATATTTAGTGCGCCAATATGCAGGTTAAATAGTTGCGAAACCTCTGCATTACTGGTGATATTTAATAGGCTTGGGGCTATTATTTCTGAAGCCACACCAATACGTATATCGATTGGATTATTGCCAAAACTAGCTTGGGAAAATATAGCATCGAGTGCTAATTCATTGGTGGTAATAAAACCAGCTTTGGCTTGAGCAGCAACCAAAAAGCCAAATGTTAAAAGCAACATCTTAAATGCTTTCATCAATATTCCTTAATAAAATAAAATAAAATAAAATAAAATAAAATAAAATAAAACCAGTTAGTCAATTTCACGTTAACTTGTAACTGTTAATTATAGGCAATGTAAGAACGAACTGCTCCATAATACTTTTATAAATTAAAGTGGCAAACTCATTTTAATTGAGAATAGATAATATGGCAGAGCAGAGGACTATTGCTAGATTTTACACTATTTAACTTTATGAGCGAAGTTAATCCAGTTAATCCAGTTAATCCGGTATAGCTCAATTAACGATACTAACTACCATTAAACCCGCTTCAATGACTAGTGCCTATATACCTAACTGCCTATCAATCCAATTGTTCCTTAGCTAGTTAGCTGTATTTATTCTATGTATTTAAGCAAATGGCTATGAGATAAACCAAGAAGCTAGTGATGATAAAATAATCAATTAAAAGTAAAGTTTCGGTGGGGATCAGAGCGTTATTACTGTATAATGCGCGGCTTTATTATGGTGACTGAGCGTAGGGTTGATATTAATCCTGCTTGGCTACAGCAATTACAGTATTAACTATCACTTAAAACACTGGGCTAGCACTTGCCAGTTAATGGCTTTAGTTAACACAAAATAGGATTACCTTTTGATCACTACATCGAACATTACCATGCAATTTGGCGCAGAGCCGTTATTTGAAAATATTTCGGCTAAATTTGGCAACGGTCACCGTTACGGTTTGATTGGTGCAAATGGCTGTGGCAAGTCTACATTTATGAAAATACTAAGTGGTGACTTAGTCCCAAGCTCAGGTAATGTGTCGGTTAGTACAGGTAACAAAGTCAGCACTTTGGGCCAAGATCAGTTCGCTTTTGAAGCACATAATGTAATTGATACTGTGATCATGGGCGATATGCCGCTTTGGAAAGTTAAGCAAGAAAGAGATGCTATTTACGCTCAAGCTGAAATGAGCGAAGCCGATGGTATGCGCGTTGGCGATTTAGAAAGCGAATTTGCAGAAATGGACGGTTACACTGCAGAAAGTCGTGCTGGTGAAATATTATTAGAAGCGGGTATTGATGAGTCTTTTCATTACGGTTCTATGCAGCAAGTTGCGCCAGGTTGGAAGTTGCGTGTACTACTAGCACAGGCTTTGTTCGCTAATCCTGATATTTTATTACTTGATGAGCCGACCAACAACTTGGATATTCATACCATTAGTTGGTTAGAAGGCGAATTGAACAAGCGTAAATGCACCATGATCATCATTTCGCATGATAGACATTTTCTTAACTCTGTATGTACACATATGGCTGATATTGATTACGGTGAATTACGCATTTATCCAGGTAACTACGAGTTTTACTTAGCTCAATCTGGCTTGTTACGTGAGCAACTATTAGCGGGAAATGATAAAAAAGTAGCTGAAATTGCTGAACTACAAGACTTTGTAAACCGTTTTGGTGCGAATGCTTCAAAAGCAAAACAAGCAAGTTCGCGTGCTAAGAAAATGGATAAAATTAAACTCGATGATGTAAAGTCATCAAGCCGTATAACCCCAAAAATTGCTTTTTCTCCCGGCAAAAAAATGCACCGCCAAGCATTAGAACTTGAAAATCTAAGTCATGGTTTTGATGGCAGTGTATTATTTGAAAAAGGCGACTTATTATTAGAAGCTGGTGCTAAGTTAGCTATTATTGGCGAAAATGGTGTAGGTAAAACGACCTTGTTACGCTGTTTAATGAGCGAGTTAGATCATCTTGAGGGTGTTGTTAAGTGGTCTGAAAATGCTTCTGTTGGATATTGTCCACAAGATAGCGGTTCATTTTTTGATAATGACTTAACGTTAATGGAATGGATGTCACAATGGCGTAGACCTTGTCATAACGATTTAAGCGTTCGTGGCATGTTAGGTCGTATGTTATTTACTGATGACGATGCGAATAAAAAAGCGCGTAACTGCTCAGGTGGTGAAAAGAACCGTTTGTTATTTGGCATGTTAATGATGGCTGATATCAATGTATTGATTATGGATGAGCCAACCAACCACATGGATATTGAAGCTATTGATGCACTAAATAATGCGTTAAAAGACTTTGAAGGTACGTTAATTTTTGTTAGCCATGACCGCGAGTTTGTTTCTAGCTTAGCGACACGTATTATCGACATTAAAGATAAAAAATTAATTGATTTTCAAGGCTCATTAGATGAATACCTTGATAGTCAAGCGCAAATGAAAAAAATAGCGTAGAGTCAAAATATTTAATATTTATTAAAAGAGCTAAATAATTATCAAAGCGAACCACTTAGGTTCGCTTTTTTTATGTCTAGTCGTTAGGGCGATTTAGGTAAATATAAGTCAGCCTATATGCCAACCGTTTTACTGTACTGGCAGGTTTTTAGAAATGCACAAAGTAAGCAAGAGCGACTTTTTAGCAAAAAGCTATTTAAGGGCTAAAATATTTTCAACCGAATCAGAACTAGATTCAGAAAAATGATAGTAAAGGAACTGTTAGGGCAAGTTTTAAACAGAATGCCTGACACTTGGTTAGATAATTTAGATAATTTAGATAAGACAATAGCAGACCACTTGGCTGAGCATTAACTGCATAAACTGTAAGGTTTGAAGTTAGCCATTACAGGCAACAGCTAAATTAGCTCGGTAATTTGTTATATAAACAATTGGGAGCGAAAGCTAACGCTTATGCAGACACATAATGCTATTATGACGCATATTTCATTTATTAGATTATCGCCTAAATGTTAGTTTTCCTTTTTAAATTATTCATATATTGAACACAACTCCCGTAGTTAATCTTGCTAATGATCCCGCATTATTTGAATCGCTCTTTGAGTTTATCGCACATGACATTATTGATAAGGGCTACAGTATTCGCCCATATGCCTTACCTGAAAACTTAACGTCTTTGTTAGCAAGGCATATTACGGAAATGCCCGAGTCAAACTTTAAACGTGCAGGTATTGGTCGAGCAAAAGATCATGTTATTAATGACTTTATTCGAACAGATGAAATTTGTTGGATAACCGGTAACAGTGAAGCAGGCTCTACTTGGATAGATTGGGCTGCAGGGTTACAACGTTATTTGAACAAACGCTTATTTTTGGGGTTATTTTCCTTTGAAAGTCACTTTTCTCATTATGCTAAAGGCGATTTTTATAAAAAGCATAAGGATGCATTTAAGGGCGAGGGGAATCGAGTGTTATCTGTGGTGGTGTATCTTAATCAAAACTGGACTGGGGATGATGGCGGTGAACTTGTTCTTTATCCTGAAACAAAAGCAAAGGGTTCATTAATTGATAACAGTAAAATATCAATAACACCAAGTTTTGGCACTATTGTGGTATTTTTAAGTGAAGAATTTCCACATGAGGTGTTACCTGCGACACGAGACAGATATGCCATTGCAGGTTGGTTTCGTTTAAACACCAGTATTGCTAATAATATTGATCCACCTTGTTAAAGTTAAGTTGATAAAGCGCATTTAAGATTAAGGAAATACATTGTCAAAAAAGTTGATTAAAAAGCTTCATGTTATGCGCGATCTAACCGACATTAACCTAGAGTTAGAGCCACTTAAGGCATTAGCCGACCGAGAGCTTGCATCTATTTATGGCTTAACAGGTATGGTTTACACTCCACATATAGATGCTTATATGCAGGTTTGTTTAAAGAAATCTGAGGCATTAGCCTGCTTAAAAGTGCAAGGCTATTTACCTTTATCTGAAGTTGAAATAATTACGACAGCATTAGATATGCTGCATAAAGGCGCAAGAAATAATACGGTATTTGAGTATCAAGGTAATGAATACAAACGCCGTTATTCGCCATTAAAGCTCAGTAAGTCGGGTAAAAATGTACAAAAATGGGCTAAATTTTGGTTGTTACAATTACCTAACGGTAAAGTAGATCCAAATTGGGAAAGAGAAGTTCGAGAAATTTGGCCTAGTTACTTTCTCATTAGAACTATTGAAATGTAACTAGTACTCGTATTTTGAGTAATTGAGTAGAAAAACTAATGGATATTGAGCAAGTAATTGATAACAGTTAGCAGACTCAGTTCTTACCCTGTAGTTGATATATTCAAAAAAAACGACAGACATAAAGATAAACATTATATCTGTCGCTTCGTTATTTACGCGTTAACATCAACAACAACACGTCCGGTTATTTCACCATTTAATAATTTTTCAGCAATAGCAGTAGCTTCATCTAATCCTACCGTTGTAGAGATTTGCTCTATTTTGTCTGCTAGCTTTGTCTGTTCAAGGCGACTCCAGGCTTCTAATCTGTCTTCTTGAGAACGCATAACACTATCTATGCCTAACAACGAAACGCCTCTTAAGATAAAAGGTGCTACCGTTGAAGGAAAGTCCATACCTTGTGCTAAGCCACATGCGGCAACACAGCCACCATAATTTATGCTGGCACAAACATTTGCGAGTGTTGTGCTACCAACAGAATCAATGGCAGCAGCCCAGCGTTCAGGCATTAGTGGTTTTCCAGGTGCTGATAATTCAGCACGGTCAATAATTTCCTTGGCGCCTAATTTTTTCAAATACGCAGCTTGTTCGTCGCTGCCAGTTGATGCCGTAATGCTATAGCCTAATTCAGCAAGAATTCTAATTGCAAAACTACCAACTCCGCCGGTGGCGCCAGTCACTAAAATATTACCACTTTCTGGTGTAATACCGTGGTTTTCTAATGCAATAACACATAGCATGGCTGTATAGCCTGCGGTTCCAATAGCCATTGCATTATATGGTGTTATGGTTTCTGGTAATGGAATAAGAAATTCGCTTTTAATTCGCGCTTTTTGAGATAAGCCACCTAGATATTTTTCACCAACACCAAAGCCATTTAACAAAACATGATCACCAATGTTAAATTTATCATTGTCACATTGTTCCACAACACCGACTAAGTCGATGCCCGGTATCATCGGGAAACGTCTAATTACCGGCGCTTTACCCGTAATAGCTAAAGCATCTTTATAGTTAATTGTGCTATATAACACTTTAATTAGTACATTACCGTCAGTTAAGCTATCTTCAGAAAGCTCTTCAATGCTTGTGTGATAGCCTTGGCTATCATTTTTATTAATGACTAAACTCTTAAACATGTTTTTCTCCGGTGCAGATTGATTGTCTGTATACAATAAAATTATTTTGCTATTAATTGTAGAAAAGTATCGATAAAACCATCGATGGGCGCTAGATTTTGTGTCAATTTACTTTTAGCGATCGCGCCTTCCCAGCCTAACCAAAAAAAGCTTGCTAAGGCTTTGCAATCAAGGGAAGCAGAGATCGCTTTTTCTTGTTGTGCTAATTGTAGACAAGAAGTCATTTTTTGCTGCCAATCATCAAATGTAGTTAATAGTTGCTGTCGATGACTTTCTGGCAATAAGGTAACTTCTTGCTCGAGGTTACCTATTAAACAGCCGCGTTTAAAATTGTATCGTGACATACCTTCTTTAGCGTCGTTAGCAAAGTTAACTATGCGCACTAATGGCTTACTGGCTTCATTAAGTAGATGTATATCTAATTTTTTAGCAAAGTAGCGGCTATATTCATCAATTACCGCAAGTCCAAAAGCTTCTTTACTTGAAAAATAATGATAGAAAGAGCCTTTAGGCACAGAAACTTTTTTTAAGATCAGATCAATTCCTGATGAAGCAAAGCCAAATTCAGTAAAATACTCTACACCACTTTGTATAAGTAGTTGCTTAGTTTGGTTGCTATCTCGGCCTGATTTAGCAGGCCTGCCACGCTTTGGTGAAATATTATCTTTGTTCATCTTTATATATTAGACCGATCGTCTATTAAAAAGCAATATTTAATTAAAAGCCTTATTTTTAACGTTTGTGTTGAACTTGGTTAACGGGCAATGGGGGAGTTAAGCAATCATGAGTTGTCGCAGATTTATCTCGCCTTGACTCATTTCTTGCTCGTGGACTGCTATTTGTTATATCTTTAGTTATTGTGTTGGCTATTAAGTAACTTATCTACAATGAAAATAACAGTGGAAAATCATGAGGAAAGTACACTTGAACTAGGCCCTCAGGCATTTTCCAAGCAGAGCCATCAGTTTTGGACATTACAAATTACCGGCTGGTTAGGTTATGCCGTAGTAGTGTTTCTAGCAATTATTCGACCGCAAATTGGTCTTGAAGGCTTTAATTTCTCTGGCCAAATGATAAATTTAGTGCTCGAAACGCTCAGTGGTTTTCTTCTATCTTATCTACAGTGGCAACTCATTCGAAAAATTGTGCATTTGCCACTTAGAAAAACCTTGTTTTTAAGTTTTGCTTCTGCGGCTTCCCTTGGGCTGCTATTTAATGTGCTTAAGTTAAGTTTTTTTAAAATGTTGGTTTACCAGCAACAGTGGAATGAAGCTTGGAATACCTTAGAGTTTGGTGGCTGGTTAATGTTTTCATTAACTACCATGTTTGTTTGGACTTCAATTTATTTTATTATGCTTTATAACACTAAATTGCAAGGCGAGCATGAGATGTTATTGCGCGCACAAACAGCGACTAAAGATGCACAACTGCAAATGCTAAGGTATCAACTTAATCCTCATTTCATGTTTAACACCATGAACGCTATTTCAACATTAATTTACAAAAATGAAAATGAAACTGCTAATGAAATGCTTGATAAACTGTGTGAGTTTTTCCGTTATTCGTTAGATAAAAATGACAAAAGTAAAACCAGTTTACAAAAAGAGCTAGAGTTAATTGAGCTTTATTTATCAATTGAAAAAGTAAGGTTTGGCGATCGTTTGAAAGTAGAAATAGATGTATGCAGAACAGCATTAGCTTGCCAAGTTCCTTGTATGTTGTTACAACCTTTAGTAGAAAACGCCATTAAATACGCGATTGAATTAAGAAAGTCTGGCGGTAAAATTTGTATCAGTGCCAAAAAGTCTCATGATCGTTTATTGCTAAAAGTTATCGATAATGGTCAAGAAAGCCAAGGCAAAGTTAGTGATGGCTTCGGCATCGGCTTGAGCAATACTAAAGCTAGGCTAAGTGCGATGTTTAATGGTGATTTTGAAGTAAATATTTCTGATACTACCGAGGGCGGTACTATGGTTGCTATATCTATTCCATTTGAGAAAAACATTTAACATATGATAAATAAACCGCTAACTGCAATTATTGTTGATGACGAGCCACTTGCGCTAGAAGGCTTGAGGTTAAGGTTGGAAAAAATACCTGAAATTGAGGTGATCGCAGAGGCTAGCGATGGCGATCAAGCCATTCATTTGTGTCAAACCCTTTGTCCTGATGTGCTTTTTTTAGATTTACGTTTACCCGGTTTAAATGGTATTGAAGTAGTACAAGCATTGCAATCTGATGTTTTGCCTATGGTTGTTTTTGTTAGTGCTTATGGTGAATATGCATTAGAAGCATTTGAACTTAATGCGATTGACTATGTGCTAAAGCCAGCCAATTTAGGACGCTTGCAAAAAACAGTAGAACGTATAATGCAACGGGTTAAACCTGAAGACTCTAGTAATGAAAAGTTTAAACTCTTACGTGCCTTAGGTAAAACCTCAGGTATCGCAGTCAGTGAGTTAGAAAACTGGCTAGCAACAGACTTACCTTTACCTACGCTTTTTAACCAAGAGTTAGTGATTAAAAACAGCGATCATGAAAAAGTTTTTTTACCGATAAATGATATTCGTTGGATTGATGCCGCAGGCGATTATATGTGTGTTCATACACTTAAAGAGACACATGTTGTGCGAATAACCATGAAAAAGTTGGTAACTCAGCTCGACCCTAAAGTATTTTCTCGAATTCATAAATCTACCTTAGTAAATGTTAACTGTATTAAGAGTATTAAGCCCTTGCGTAATAGTGAAAGTATTCTTGATTTAGGTGACGATGTGCAATTAAAAGTCAGTCGAAATTACAGCTCTAGTATTCAACAAATTGTTGAATCTAAACAACTGTAACCACTTGTCGTATTTTTGTTTCGTCTTGTCCCGTTTTTAACGTTAAAACCTTCTATGCCGCATGCTATAACCACTATGGCGCATTTCGTTTGTAACTATTTGTAATTTGAATCAGTATGATTTCAGGGGGTAGTCTGTAATTGTTATGCAAATAGCATTATGGCTGCCGAGCTATGTTACTAATGAATTCGTATCAGATAATATAATTACAATCATACGAGTTTTTTAGTACAACAAAAATAGTTGGGTAATTGGAAAACAAATTATGTTAAAAACTGCAAAAAATATAACACAGTTGTTTGCTTTGCTATCAACCATCACCTTAGTAGGTTGTGGTGGTAGTAGTGCTGAAACTGAAACAAAACCGGATAAAATAGATCCGCAACAACCCGTCAGTGATTGGGCTATGGTGTGGAGTGACGAATTTGATGGCGAGGCTATCAATGCGCAAAACTGGACACATGAAGTTAACTGTGCCGGTGGTGGTAACCAAGAAAAGCAATGTTACACCGATAGCGCAGAAAACTCATTCATACAAGATGGCATGTTAAACCTTGTTGCTTTACCTGCTGAAGATGGCGCTGCATTACCTTACACATCAGCAAGAATGATCACGCGTTATAAAACAGACTTTAAATATGGTCGAGTTGAAATGCGCGCTAAAGTGCCTTCAGGGCAGGGTAGTTGGCCAGCATTTTGGATGATGCCAACAGATGAAGAATATGGCGAATGGCCACGTTCGGGTGAAATCGATATTTTTGAATCGGTTAACTTAGGTGCTGCTAGAGAAGATGGCACCGCAGAAAATAATATTTACGGTACCATTCATTATGGTAAAAGCTGGCCGGACAATTCATCATCAGGCAAAGCCTATAGCTTAGCTGATGGTGTTAGCCCAGCAGATGACTTTCATACTTATGCCATAGAGTGGCAAGAAGGTGAAATTCGTTGGTATATGGATGGTTATTTATATGCAACACAGCGCCAATCAAAAGTGCGTTACAACAGTAAAGATGAAGCGGTTGGCCTAGCGCATAAAGGTTGGTTCACAGAATACTTCGATCAAGTCTCTGGTGAACTTAAAACCCATTGGGACACGGCACCATTTGATAAAGAATTTTATTTAATTCTTAATTTTGCTGTTGGTGGTAGTTGGCCTGAAAACGTCAACGAATTAGGTGTTGATGCAACGGCCTTTCATGCTGATAACAAGTTTGAAGTTGATTACGTAAGAGTTTATCAATGTCAGTCTGACCCTGAAACTGGTAAAGGCTGTGAAACAGTAAGACCTGGCTACGATAGCTTTGATGATGCTCTTGTTGAAGGTAAAGCACCCGTGCCATTACCACCAAGTGACGGTGTTGCTAAAAATATCGCTATTTTTGATGGTTCTTTAGAGGCTAACTGGACTGCATGGGATTGTTGTGGCGGTACAACACCTGCAATTATTGCTGATGCTGACAAAGGCGACGTAGTTCAATTTAATATCAATGACAATAACGGTACAGTGTTAGGATTTTCAACCAGAGATGGCCATTTTCCTGCTGACTTTACCGGTGTTTCAGCTCCATTCGATGCATCTCCATTACTCGACCTAAACGGCACATTGTCATTTGAAATGAAAGTCGTGACTGCTCCTACATCGGCTACTACATGGTTACTTAAAGCAGAAGCGGGTGACGGCGGACCTAATACAGGCGATGTTGCGCTTAATACCAGTGTTGAAGGTTTAGACCCAGTTGTAGGCCAATGGCAAACTTATACTTTCTCATTAGCTACGCTAGAAGAAAAAGGCTTAGACCTGAGTGCGATTGATGTTTTGATGGTTTTCCCTGCTTGGCAAACGGGTGAAGGTGCTGAGTATTTAATTACCAACATGAAAATTGAAGGTGATGTAGGTGCTTCTCCTGAGCTTGTTATTTTCACTGATAACGAAAACCCAAGCTGGCCAATGTGGGATTGTTGTGGTGGTTCTACCCCAACAGTTGAACTAGATGATGACGCACACGGTAACGTAGCTGAGTTTTCAATCGGTGCTGAACCAACGGTTATGGGCTTCATTTCACGCACAGATAACACCGATACTCCGGCGCCATTTGACGCGTCTGCCATTATTTCTAATGGTGTTATTCAATTCGATATGAAAGTTGTGGCTATGCCAAACGATGCAAGTGCTTCTTGGGTATTCAAAGTAGAATCTGATAACAATACTTCAGCAATTGAATTACCTTTATCGAGCAGCGTTGAAGGGGTAACTCCTGTTGCTGGTCAATGGCAAACTTATACCTTTAACATAGCTGATTTAGCTAATGCTGATTTAAATGTTAGTGCTATCGATGTCATTATGATATTCCCTGCTTGGAGCACTGGTGAAGGTGCGGTTTACCGTGTTGATAATGCCAAAATTTATGATCCAAGTGCCTCAACGGGTTTTAATGGTCACGTGTTATTCGCCGATGCTGCTAAAGAACAGTGGAGCATTTGGGATTGTTGTGGTGGCTCTACACCAACACTTGAAAATGACGATACTGAACATGGTATGACCGCTGAATTTGTTATTGGCGCTGCGCCTACCGTTATGGGCTTACTTGCTGACGATGATGTTTATTTAGATGCTGCAAGTTTACTAAGTAATGGTGTTGTGCAATTTGAAATGAAAGTGCTTAGTGCACCAAATGATGCAAGTGCTGTGTGGAAATTTAAAATTGAAGCCGGTGATACTACCTCTGCTGTTGAGTTTGATTTAAGCGCAAGCAACGAGGGGCAAGCTCCAGTGGTTGGCCAATGGCAAACCTATACTTATTCACTTCAAAGCTTATTTGATGGCGGTTTAGATTTAAGTGCGATTGACGTTCTTATGGTGTTCCCAGCATGGGGCACAGGTGAAGGCGTAGTGTATCGCTTAGATAACGTCATGATCTATGATCCTGCCAGTGTTCCTGCACCACAAGGACTAACCTTGTATGACAATGCTCAAAACGCTGAATGGCCTATTTGGGATTGTTGTGGTGGTTCAACGCCAACAGAAGAAAATGATGATGCTGACCACGGCATGGTAGCGGAGTTTGCTATCGGTGCCACGCCAACTGTAATGGGGTTTTTAGCTAATGATGATGTTTATTTTGATGCTAGTTCCATACAGCAAAATGGTGTTGTTAAGTTTGATATGAAAGTGGTTAGTGCCCCAAATGACGCCTCTTCAACTTGGTTATTTAAAATAGAAGCCGGCGATACAACCTCTGCTGTTGAAATGAATTTAACCGATAGTTTAGAAGGAGCTGCGCCAGTTGTGGGTCAATGGCAAACCTATACTTTTAATCTTGTAGACTTATTTGATGCAGGTTTAGATACCAGTGAAATTGATGTAATTATGGTTTTCCCTGCTTGGGGAACGGGTGATGGAGCAGTATATCGACTAGATAATGTCGCGATAACTGCACCATAAACACGTAATTAAAAAGCTCGTGCGACTTAATGTCGCCAGCTGAGACTAATTTTAACTAAGTAGGGTTAACATGAAACATTTAACATTTTCTAAAAAACATTTAGCTGTGTGTATATCAGCCATTATCAGTTCTGGCTTTAGCCAACAGGCGTTTGCTGAAGAAGCAGACAAAGACGCATTAGCAGAAAAAGAAGCTAATGTAGAAGTAATTACGGTATCAGGTATTCGTGGCAGCTTAGTTCGCTCGATGAATATTAAACGCGATATGTCTGGCGTTGTAGATGCTATTTCTGCAGAAGAAATGGGTAAATTCCCTGATACTAACTTAGCAGAATCTTTACAACGTATTACCGGTGTTACTGTTAGCCGAAATAATGGTGAAGGTAGCCAAATTACGGTACGTGGTTTTGGACCAGATTTTAACTTAGTGACTTTAAACGGTCGCCAAATGGCTGGTACAGGCTTTACCCGTTCATTTAACTTTGAAAACCTGTCATCTGAAGGCGTTAGCTCGTTAGAGGTTATGAAAACAGCGCGTGCAGAAGCGCCAACAGGTGGATTAGGCGCAACGGTAAATATTGTTACCGCTAAGCCATTACAAAATCCAGGTCAAAAATTCTCTTTTATGGCCAAAGGAATACACGACACATCGGTAAAAGAAGGTGATGATGTCACACCAGAAATTGCTGGTATTTATAGTAATACTTTTGATGATGAGCGTTTTGGTATATCAGCTAATTTCTCTTATCATCGAAGAGACTTTCAACGTCAAGCGGCGAATGTACGTTCTTGGTTAGTTAATCCAAGCTTAACTGTTGATCCTGAAAACATTATTGATAACCGTCCTGCAGATGCAGAGGGTAACCCAGCCAAACAATTTTTTGATCCAAGTGTAGGAGAAAATGGAGAATACGTTTCTGCTTCTTTCTTTCCTCAAGAAGTAAGCTTTGCCAGAGACGATATACAACGCGAACGAACTAATGCACAAGTAACGTTTCAATTTGCACCCACTGATGACTTAATTCTTACGCTTGATCACACGGTTTCAAATGCTGTAACAGGCAATAACTCGCTTTCTTGGGGGATTTGGAATGGCTCATTTGGTGGTAACGCTAATGCTTATGAACTCGATGAAAACGGCACAGCTATTTATTACAACTCTGCTGGTGATGATGCCTCTTTTACTTCGTTTCGCGAGACGAGTGAAGTTGATTCAAAAGCGACTGGTATTAATGTTGAGTGGTATGCAACCGACGATTTAAGTTTTATCTTTGATGCTCATACGTCAAAAACTACAACGGATAATGGTAAAGACTCGGGTCTTGGTGCTAATGCAAGAATCATTCTAGGCTCTGCTGACCTTGCTTCTAAAGAGTATTCGTTCCGTGAAGGTGATGTTCCTGGCTTTAATGTTAACTGGAATAACGGTACACAAGAAATTAATCCAAACCAAATTGGTTCAAATTTCAGTATCTTTACTAGAACACCAGGCGAGTCTGAAGTATCTCAAGTACAACTAGACGGTAAGTTATTAACAGACACAAACTTTGGTTTAGAAACCGTTAAGTTTGGTGTCGCATATACTAAACAAACATTAAGTGGTTCAGGTGGTTCAAATAATGCAAACGCGCCAGGCTTTAATAATGGTACTTTTGCAGAAATATTCCCTGATAGTATGTTTGAACGAGTAGACCTTAGTAACTTCCTTGATGAATTCTCTTTTGGTTCAAACGGTGTTGCGCCAGGTTATGCTTATACCTATGACTTAGATGAAGCTTTCGCAAGACAAAGCGCTTTTTTAACTGCTGATGTAGTGGGAAGTGACGTTTACCAAATAGGCAGCTTTGACGGTTTCCCTGTTAATAAAGTTGAAGAAGAAACTATCAGTTTATATGTTTCAACTGCTTGGAATTTTGAAGTGAGTGACTATGACGTTCAAGTAAACCTTGGCGTTCGTTATGAAGAAACTGACATTGTTAGCCCGGCCAAAAGTCGCGTTGCTGAGCAAATATATTGGGCCGGTGGTTCAGAATGGATCACTCAGTTTGCCAGTGGTGGTGAGTTGGTGGAAGTCGACTTTGAAGGTAAATACGACTTACTACTTCCTATGTTAGATATAAAAGTCGACCTGAGTGATGATTTAGTGGCAAGAGCGTCATGGGGACAAACCATCACCAGACCTACATTGGGTGACATGCTTGGTAACCTGAGCTTAACCTCTTCACCAAAACTTAACTCAAGAAGTGGTAGCCGTGGTAATCCAAATTTACAACCATTTAAGTCGACTAATATCGACTTAACACTTGAATATTACTATGACGAAGCAAGTTTTGCTGCCTTAGGTTTGTTCTGGAAAGATGTTGACGACTGGATTGATAATGCGGAAGTTAAAACAACTTTTGAAGGTTTGCATGACGTATACCTAGGACAACGTTGGAATAGTGCCGTTGCAGCTATAACAGGTCGTGGTGAACAAGCGACTGATTCAGCGATATACAATGAAATTGTTGCTAATGGTGTTGGTATTGGTGAGAACAATCGAATTTTACCTGATGCTGCAACTGATCCGTTAATTGAGTGGACAATAAGTTCACCAGAAAATGTTGGCGCACGTAAAGTTAGCGGTATCGAATTGTCTATTCAGCATTTATTTGGTGAAACTGGCTTTGGTGCTGGCTTTAATGCCACTTTTGTTGACGGTGACGTTGAATACGACAACTACCTATTGGCTTCTCAAGCCGTACTTCCTGGGTTAAGTAATTCTGCTAACTTGCAAGGGTTTTACGAAAAAGATGGTTTGTCTGTCAAAGTTACAGGTGCATGGCGTGATGAGTATTTAATTGGTCAAGGCTTACCTGATGCCCAAGGTGCTCCACCACAATATGCCGAAGAGTATCTTCAGTGGGATCTAAGTGTTAACTACGAAGTGAACGAAAGTATGACGGTGTTTTTCGAAGGTGTTAATTTAACCAACGAAACGGAGCGTACATTTAGTCGCTTTGAAAGCCAGTTCTTGAGTGCAGCTCAGTACGGCCCTAGATATACCGTTGGCTTTCGATACACCATGGATAATTAATCGTTATTTAAGGTGCAATACTTGAATACCTAGTATGCAGTGGCTGTGTTGTAAAAAGAGTGAGATTAATCACTCAATAACATAGTCCTATTTACGTGTTGCACCGAATAGCTTTAATTAATAGACGGTTTTAATACGCGCTTATGGTAGCGGTAAGCGCATTTTTTATTTCGTTCTTGTTGGTGTTGTGACAATCGCTTTTAAGCGTAGCTTTTACGCAAACCACAGAGAGTTATCTTCAATTTAGGAATTTATCTTATGGCTATTACTTCGGTCGTATTAGACAAACAACATAGCACGGCTGATTTAGGTGCACCTAACCAAAATCGTTTTGCGTTGATCTCATTAACATCGTTGTTTTTTATGTGGGGCTTTATTACCTGCTTAAATGACATTCTTATCCCACACTTAAAAGCCATATTCGACTTAACTTATACCCAATCGATGTTAGTGCAGTTTTGTTTTTTTGGTGCTTACTTTATTGTTTCTTTACCTGCTGGGCAGTTAGTGAAAAAAGTAGGCTATCAAAAAGGTATTGTTGCTGGACTAGTTGTGGCAGCCTTAGGCTGCTTAATGTTTTATCCTGCTGCATCAATGCATAGCTATCCAATGTTTTTATCAGCGTTGTTCGTTTTAGCCAGTGGTATTACTATTTTACAAGTTTCGGCAAATCCTTATGTTACGTTACTTGGGCCAACAGAGTCAGCTTCTTCACGATTAACCATGACTCAGGCATTCAACTCTTTAGGTACCACAGTAGCGCCATATTTAGGTGGTTTGTTTATCCTAAATGAAGCGGTACATTCAATGGCCACTGAGCCTTCAGCAGACTCAGTTAAAGTGCCTTATTTAGTTTTAACGGCAGCTTTACTGATATTAGCGGCTATTTTTGCTTGGTTAAAACTACCTCATATTGCCAGTGCAGAAACTAAAGCCGATGAAGTTGTGACAGGCTCAGCTTGGCAATATCGTCATTTAGTTTTAGGCGCATTAGGCATATTTGTTTATGTTGGCGCTGAAGTCTCTATTGGTAGCTTTTTAATAAACTTTTTTGGTGAAGCTAATATTGCTGGCTTAGAAGAGATGCAAGCGGCTAAATACCTGACGTATTATTGGGGTGGCGCTATGGTTGGCCGCTTTATTGGCGCAGCGGTAATGCAGAAAGTTGATGCAGGTAAAACCTTAGCATTTAACGCTTTCTTTGCTGTGGTTCTAATCACTATTGCTATGTTAACCAGTGGTAGCTTAGCAATGTGGTCTATTTTGTTAGTGGGTTTATGTAACTCTATTATGTTTCCAACTATTTTCAGTTTAGCGTTAAATAGCTTAGGTAAACATACCAGTCAGGGCGCAGGCATACTTTGTTTAGCCATTGTAGGTGGTGCGATTGTGCCATTGCTACAAGGTGTATTAGCCGATATGGTTGGTGTGCAATTATCTTTTATCATACCTACAATTTGTTATATCTACATTGTTACATACGGTGTTATTGGCTCTAAACCATCGGCTGTGAACATGAAGGAACAAGCATAATGAATAAATTTTCTTATCTATTTATTTCAACGATTTCTGCATTGGGTTTAGCGGCTTGTAATTCAGACACTAAGCTTCAATCTTCTGCAGACTCTGCTGAAATAGTTAAGCAGCAACTGGCTGTTGAAGCATCAAAGTTAGCCAAGAAAGATCTGTCAATTTGGCCAACCATTGATTCAGCGGTTAAAACAGATGAAGCGGTTGAGCGCAAAGTGCAGCGCATATTGTCTACGATGACTTTAGCGCAAAAAGTAGCGCAAATGATCCAACCAGAAATTCGTGATATTACGCCTGAAGATATGCGTAAATATGGTTTTGGTTCATACCTTAATGGTGGTGGTGCTTTTCCAAACAATAACAAACATGCCACTCCAAAAGACTGGATAGCATTAGCCGAGTCAATGTATCAAGCATCAATTGATGACTCACTTGATGGTTCCACTATTCCTACTATGTGGGGAACAGACGCGGTTCATGGTCATAACAATGTTATTGGTGCAACTTTATTTCCGCATAATATTGGCTTAGGTGCGGCAAATAACCCAGCCTTAGTCGAAAAAATAGCACAAATCACCGCTACCGAAGTGATGGTAACGGGTATTGATTGGGTTTTTGCACCAACGGTAGCAACAGTTAGAGATGATCGATGGGGTCGCACTTATGAAGGTTATTCTGAAGATCCAGAAATTGTAAGATCTTATGCTGCATCTGTGGTTAAAGGTTTACAAGGCCATGCGGGTAATGACTTTTTAGGTGATGATCGCGTGATCAGTACCGTAAAGCACTTTATTGGTGACGGCGGTACAGTTGACGGTGACGACCAAGGCGATAACCTAGCATCAGAGCAAGATTTATATGACCTACATGCCCAAGGTTACGTAGGTGGTTTAACCGCTGGGGCGCAATCTGTTATGGCGTCATTCAACAGTTGGCATGGTGATAAAATTCACGGCAATCGTTATTTGTTAACCGATGTTTTGAAAAACAAAATGGGTTTTGATGGTTTTGTTGTTGGTGACTGGAATGGTCATGGACAAATTGTTGGCTGTACTAATGAAAACTGTCCACAAGCGGCAAACGCTGGTTTAGATATTTTTATGGTGCCAACCGATGCTTGGAAACCGTTAATGGAAAATACCATAGCGCAAGTCAAACAAGGCGTTATTCCACAAGCACGTATTGACGATGCGGTTAGCCGTATTTTACGGGTTAAGTTACGCGCAGGTTTGTTTGATAAACCTAGCCCGGCTAATCGACTGTTTTCTGGTAAAACTGAATTAGTGGGTAGTGAAGATCATCGAGAAGTTGCTCAACAAGCGGTAAGAGAATCTTTGGTGTTATTGAAAAACAAAGCTAATTTATTACCACTTTCACCTAAGTTAAATATTTTGGTTGCTGGTGACGCTGCTCATAACATCGGTAAGCAATCGGGTGGTTGGAGCATTACTTGGCAAGGCACTAATAACAGTAATGCAGACTTTCCAGGCGGTACATCAATTTACGATGGCTTATCTGCTCAAGTTAAAGCCGCAGGTGGCAAAATCACCTTGAGTGAACATGGTCAATTTTCACAAAAGCCAGATGTTGCCATTGTTGTTTTTGGTGAAGAACCTTATGCAGAAGGGCATGGCGATAAAGATAATTTAGCTTATCAACGCGGTATGAAAACTGATTTAGCCTTATTGAAAAAGCTTAAAGCACAAGGTATTCCTGTGGTAAGTATTTTTATCAGCGGTCGCCCTATGTGGGTAAATGCTGAACTTAATGCTAGTGATGCATTTGTTGCTGCTTGGTTACCCGGCTCTGAAGGTAAAGCTGTTGCTGATGTGTTATTAACTGACAAAAATAAAAAGATACAACATGACTTTAAAGGAAAGTTGTCTTTTTCTTGGCCGAAAACAGCAAGCCAAATCGTTAACCGATTTGACGAAGTTTACGACCCGTTATTACCTTACGGTTTTGGTTTAACGTACAAAAATAACAAAGAACAAATACTTTTATCAGATACATTATCTGAAGAAGTTAGCAGTGATGAAGGTCTAACCAAAAACACCAAAATATTCTCTGGTCAAGTAGCTAAACCATGGCGCATGTTCTTGTCATCTGAGCAGCAATCAATTGAACTACGCTCAAATAGTGGCAAACTACCAGGTATTGCTTATCGTACGGTGGATAAAGTTGTTCAAGAAGATGCATTTCGACTTGATACTACTGGCACTGCAAAAACAGGTGTTGTATTTTCAAGTAGCTTTAGTGAAGATCTTGGTTTTGAACTAGAGCAAAACTCTGCCTTGGTTATTACCGTAAAGCGTGACTCAAGCATAACTGAGCCAGTGGTTGTTGAAATGCACTGTGAATCAATAGGTGACGCATTGGGTAGCTGTCGTGCGGCTGTTGATATTACTCAGCAGATACAAGCGATTGAGCAAGGGCAGTGGCAAGATATTGCAATTAACTTACAATGCTTTGTTAAAAAAGGAATTGCGATGGACAAAGTTGTGTCCCCGTTTGCCTTATATACCCAAGGCGCTGTTAAGCTTTCAGTAAGTGATATTCATTTTCAACCACAAGCTGAAATTAATACACCAAAGACGTTATTAATTCAATGTCCTTAATCGCTAAATCTTAAGACATAATAACTTTATTAAAAAGGCGAGTAGTTTTCTACTCGCCTTTTTATTTACAGGATTTACGGTATGCTGTGGTGACAGGACGTCAATGAACGGCGACATTTTTTTGATGAATACTTTCAATACAAAAAGCAATTCCACAAAAATACTTCAGAGTTGATATTCACCCTTCAGGAAGGTCAATTCCATCTTTTCTGCAATTAACCCAAGACTATTGGGGCAAAAACCACGATAATTCCCCGTATTAAGATAAATTCGCTCGATAGCAAAGTTTCAAAGTGAAATTTTGGTAGTTACAGCAATCAATTGTGGGACCCATACCAATGGAAATTAAAGTTAATTTTCTCGACAACGTAAAAGTTGAAGCCAAATTTGATGACTTTAGCGTCATTGCCGACCAACCTATTCGTTATAAAGGTGATGGTTCAGCACCAGGTCCTTTTGACTATTTTCTCGCTTCTTCTGCTATGTGTGCTGCATATTTTGTTAAGGTGTATTGTAATTCTCGTGATATTCCAACGGAAAATATTCGTTTATCACAAAACAATATTGTTGACCCTGAAGATCGCTATAAACAAATATTTCAAATTCAAGTTGAGCTACCTGAAAGCATTTCAGAAAAAGACCGTTTAGGTATTCGCCGCTCAATTGATCGTTGTACGGTAAAAAAAGTCATACAAACAGGTCCTGAATTTAAAGTTGATCTAGTAGATAGCTTAGAAGATGACGCGCAAGCTATGTTAATGGCAGGCTCTGAAGGTGGAGAAAGTACGTATATTTTAGGTAAAGACTTACCGCTAGAAGAAACTATTAAAAATATGACCGCACTTTTGGCGGGCTTAGGTATGAAAATTGAGATTGCCTCA
The DNA here is from genome assembly GCF_014077595.1 of Colwellia sp. 6M3. NCBI lineage: Bacteria > Pseudomonadati > Pseudomonadota > Gammaproteobacteria > Alteromonadales > Colwelliaceae > Colwellia > Colwellia sp. 6M3. The sequence continues at coordinate 55,503 of NZ_JACGWF010000017.1, forward strand.
TGGCGCAATATTGTTCCTAACGTTTGGTCTTTACATATTCGTGATGCCGCTTCACCGATGTGTTTTACCAATGGTAAAGGCGCAACGAAAGAAAGCGCACTTTGTTCAGCCTTAGGTGAGTTTATTGAACGCCTTAATTGTAATTTCTTTTATAACGATCAGTTTTTGGGCCAAGACATTGCTAACAGTGACTTTGTACATTATCCGAATGAAAAGTGGTTCAAATTAGATGAAAGTGATGATTTACCTAGCGGCATTTTAGATGACTATTGCCTCGATATTTACAACCCTGATGATGAACTACGTGGTTCAAATTTAATTGATACTAACTCAGGCAATGCGGAACGTGGTATTTGTGCAATTCCTTATGTTCGTCAATCTGACGGCGAAACGGTTTATATTCCATCAAACTTAATTGAAAACTTATTTTTAAGTAATGGTATGAGTGCAGGTAATAACCTAGCTGAAGCGCAAGTGCAGTGTTTGTCTGAAATATTCGAGAGAGCAGTAAAAAGACAAATAATTGAACAAGAAATTGTTTTACCAGATGTTCCGAAAAACGTGCTTGAGAAGTATCCGAGTATTCTTGAAGGTATTGACGCACTAGAGAAACAAGGCTTCCCTGTTGTGGTTAAAGATGCCTCATTAGGCGGACAATTTCCGGTTATGTGTGTAACTTTAATGAACCCAAAAACTGGTGGCGTATTTGCCTCTTTTGGTGCTCACCCAAGTTTTGAGGTAGCGTTAGAACGCAGTTTAACTGAATTGTTACAAGGGCGCAGTTTTGAAGGCCTAAATGATGTACCAAGACCAACATTTAACAGCCTTGCGGTATCTGAGCCTGAAAATGCTGTAGAGCACTTTATTGATTCAACGGGCGTAATTTCGTGGCGTTTCTTCAGTAATAAACAAGACTATGAATTCTGCGAATGGGATTTTTCTGGCACGAGTGCAGAAGAAAACGATCGTTTATTCGCTATTTTAAAAGACTTAGGCAAAGAAGCTTATGTTGCGGTATTTGATCAACTTGGCGCTACCGCTTGTCGTATTTTAGTTCCTGACTATTCTGAGATTTATCCCGTTGAAGATTTGGTTTGGGATAATACTAATAAAGCCTTAAATTACCGTGAAGATATCCTCAACCTTCATATTTTAGATGATGACGAACTAGAAAGTTTAGTGACTCGTTTAGAGGATAGTCAGCTAGATAACTATATTGATATTAGAACCTTAATAGGTATTGAGTTTGATGAAAATACCGTTTGGGGACAACTCACTATTTTAGAGCTTAAAATACTGATTTATTTAGCCCTAGGTGCATTGGAAGATGCACAAGAGTTAGTTGAAGAGTTTTTACAGTTTAACGACAACACGGTTGAACGCCGCCTGTTTTATCAAGCGATGCAAGCGGTGCTTGAGATCATTATTGACGAAGATATGGCGTTGGAAGATTTTATTGCTAACCTAAATAGAATGTTTGGCAAAGAAACGATGAATAATGTTGTTGGCTCGGCATATGGTGAGGTTAAATTCTTTGGTCTTACTAAAACAGGTATGGATTTAGCTGGCTTAGATAAACACTTAAGATTAATCGACAGCTACAAGAAACTTCATCAGGCTCGAAAAATTCAAGCAGAAAATAAATAAAGGCTAAACTCGTTAATTAAACGATAACGATTTCAAGCCAGTTATAACAACTTTAAAAAGCCAATACCTAATGATAGGTGTTGGCTTTTTTTATAAGCGGCTATGTGTGTTCTTAATTTGGTTTGTCTTTATTTTAGGCAAAAAAAAGCGTTTACCAAAAGGTAAACGCATTAAACAACATATAATAAAAACATAAAACACTCAGGGAAGTAAGTCTCTCATATAGTAAGAGGTGTGTTTTGAGGATAAGTTCAATTTGATTCAAAATTTTTTATGAATGTAGATTGAGTTACTTATATTAGGCAATAAAGGTGAGTTATTTTCTTAATGGTTAAATGGAACAAGCTAAATTAAATAAGCCAAAGGAAATAAG
>NZ_JACGWF010000072.1:0-22113 GCF_014077595.1 Colwellia sp. 6M3
AAATGGATGTTTAAGTTGCACTAAATCTAAATCGCTACCTTTACAAAAACCTAATGCATGGTATTTACTGATACCAAAACGATCCATACATGAAGTCACTAGATCAGAGGCTAAGATAAAGCGCTCTTTCCCTTGCTCGGTATCACATTGTACTAAGGTGTATTCTACCTCTGCATTAACTGAAACTGCGCGGTTAGCAGGCAAGGTCCATGGAGTTGTTGTCCAGATAACAACGGAGACTAAACCTTCACCTGGATGATCTTCTGGGTGATTAAATTTGTCAGCAACGCTTTGATCAACAACAGTAAATTTTACATCAATCGCTGGTGATTGTTTATCTTGATACTCAACTTCAGCTTCAGCTAAAGAAGAACCACAATCTGTACACCAATGCACAGGTTTGAACCCTTGGTGTAAATGGCCATTTTCAGCAATTTTACCTAATGAACGTATAATGTTGGCTTCGGTATCAAAATCCATCGTACGATACGGATTATTCCAATCAGCAAAAACACCTAAACGTTTGAAATCTTCACGCTGTGCACTGACTTGCTTAGCAGCATATTCGCGACACTTCTCACGAAAAACACTCGCTGATACTTTATGGCCGGGTTTACCAACTTTTTTCTCAACCATTAATTCAATCGGTAAACCATGACAATCCCAACCTGGAACGTATGGCGCATTGTAATCTGATAAAGTTTTTGACTTAACTATAATGTCTTTTAAAATTTTATTAACAGAGTGACCTAAATGAATATCACCATTGGCATAAGGTGGTCCGTCATGCAATATAAATGACTTTTTGCCTTTTTTAGCAGCGCGAATTTGACCATATAAGTCTTTTTCAGCCCATTCTTTTAGCATGTTAGGTTCACGGTTCGCCATGTTACCTTTCATTGCAAAAGAAGTAGCGGGCAAATTTAGGGTTTGCTTGTAATCACTCATTAAAATAAATATCCGTTGTCATAGTCTCACTAAAGCTTGGCTCAGTGTGGTGTTATATTCTGGTACTTAACATATCACTAGTTTATCGTTCTGAAATAGTTGTGTTAAGTTGTCGCTAAATGTTGCACAAAAGTGCGAGCTTGTTCTGTATCAATGCCAATTTGTTCAATCAATGCAGGCAGCGAACTAAATTTTTGTTCACTACGTAGTTTTTTCAACATAACCACTTCGATGATTGCACCATACAAATTGTTATCAAAATTAAATATATGTACTTCTAATTGCTGCCTAATTCCGGCAACTGTCGGTCTTGAACCTATATTGGCAACACCATAATGCTCACCAAATAGGCTTTTTACTTGTACCACATAAACCCCTGAAACAGGCGATACACGGCGTTTTAATTTTATATTAGCGGTTGGAAAGCCCATTTCACGGCCACGTTTATCGCCATGAAATACTTTTCCAATAATAGAGTATGGACGCCCTAACATGGTTTGCGCACCGCTTAAGTCATCATTTTCTAGCAACTGCCTAATGGCTGTACTACTAACTCGGCAACCTGCTAGCTTATGACTTGCTGTATCTGATACTGAAAAAGCAAACTTTTCGCCTGCGGCTTTAAGCATAGAGAAATCACCTTGGCGATATTGACCAAAATGAAAGTCATCTCCAACGATCAAGTGTTTAATAGCTAAGCGTTTGACTAACAACTCTTCAATAAAAGTCTCGGCGGTTAGACTAGCAAATTTCTTGTTAAAATTGATACAAATTAATCTATCAATACCTAAGTTTTTTAATAAGACATATTTATCGCGTAATCGACATAATCTTGCCGGTGCGGTTTCTGGAGAAAAAAGCTCTTGTGGCTGTGGTTCAAATACCAACACAGCTGCTTCACAATTTAATTCTTTTGCTTTAGCAACTAACGCTAAAATGACTTGTTTATGACCTAAATGTACGCCGTCAAAATTACCGATCGTTAACACGCAACCCTGACGATTATTATCGTCACTAATACGCATATTATGAATGCCACGTGTTAATTGCATGAAATTAAAAAACCTTACTGCTCATAGCGCTTTACTACTCGCGAAATCATTAAAGAATAAAAACCGCTGAATTATATATTAGTCCGTCATAAGAATCAGCCTTTAGCCGCACTTATTTTACGATAAAAATTAAGCTAATTAGCTGTTTTTTTGTGCCACTTTAATATCTGAAAGTCTCACACCCAATAATATTAAACAAATGACATAACTCACTACACCACTAGTAATGCAGATCAAAAGTTGTGTAACTTGCTTAACGAAACCATATGAAAGCCAAATATCAAACTCAGGTGACAAATAATTTACAATCAACGCCATTACCCCTGCTGAAAAGATCAGCCGAGAAATAAACCACCAAGTTTTACCTGAAAGTTGAAAAACATTAGCCGATTTTAAACCGTGATAAAGCATCATAGCATTGAGTGTGGCTGATAACGTGGTCGCTATCGCTAAGCCTACATAACCAAAAAACGGTGCTAGCATTAAATTAAAGGCCATATTGGCCACCATAGCCTTAATAGCTATCTTAACGGGTGTTTTAGTATCTTGGCGGGCGTAATAACCTGGCGCTAGCACTTTAATGAACATAAAACTTAACAGGCCAGAAAGATAAGCGAACAAGGCGTATGACACTTGTAGAACTTCAAACTGTGTAAACTCACCACGCATAAACAACACCATAATAATGGGTTGTGCTAACACCATTAACCCCGCCAGAGCCGGCCAGCCAAATAGTGAGACAATTCTTAGTCCCCAATCTACCGTATCGCTAAATTCTTGCGTGTCTTTTTTTGTATGCAGTTTAGCTAAACTGGGCAGTATAACAGTCGCAATACCAATACCAAATAAACCCAAAGGAAATTCTAATAAGCGATCCGCGTAATATAACCAACTGATAGAGCCAGTAATCAACATACTGGCGATAATAGTATCTAGGAGTAAATTAATTTGTGTTACCGATACACCAAACAGAGCAGGAAGAATTAACTTACGTATTTTTGTTACGCCAGGAGAGTGCCATGACCAAGTAGGTTTAACCAAAGCACCTGCGCGATAGAGAAAAGGTAATTGAAATGCAAATTGAATAAAACCACCTAAAAACACCCCCCAAGCAAGTGCGAAAGCAGGATTTTCCATGTTAGGTGCTAGGTAAATAGCACAGGCAATAATACCTACGTTTAATAATACAGGCGTAAATGCTGATACAGCAAAACGGCCATAGGTGTTTAATATTGCCCCTGAAAGTGCAGTAAAACTAACGAACCACAAATAAGGAAAGGTAATTTTTAGTAAGACACTGGCTAGATCAAATTTATCACTTGCGGGACCATCATTTAGCCAATCTAAAAACCAACCAAAGCCAAATAAAGCCACTATTAACGGCGAAGCTATCATCCCAAATAAAGTCACCAGTGTGATAATAACACCTAAGGTTCCTGACACTTGAGCAATAAGTTTTCGAGTTTCGTTAGTGGTGTGTTCCTCATCAAGCGTGTGATATTCGCTTAATACCGGAACAAAGGCTTGAGCAAAAGCGCCTTCGGCAAAAAGTCGACGGAAAAAATTAGGTATTTTATTCGCAAAAAAGAACACATCAGCCGATGCAGACGCTCCCATAATATTGGCAATAACAATATCTCGTACTAAGCCAAGAACACGAGAAATTAATGTCATTGCACTAACAATAAGTCCCGACTTAATTAATTTTTTACTCAAACAGATAACCTCAACATTATTTTTTAATTTTTTTATTTGATATATTTTTGATATAGGAACGCCTAATTAATCAGCTAATATCAAGATTGTGTAATCGAGAAAACCGTAAATTGCCGCCCAGTAGCTGATATTCCCCTATTATGAGGCTTTTACAAATTGATAGACAATACTTTAATACCCTAACAATTATTGTGTCATAAATAACATGACCTCCCACCAAATAAGGCTTAGCAGGAGTTTTATTAATAAAATGCATATAAAAATTAAAAATAATTAAAAAAATGTTTAAATCAAAGTACAACAACACTTCCAACTTTTAACTAAAAACTTTAGAATGCGCCATTGGTTTTATTTATACAAACGGGTAATTATCCGAACGGTCAAATTAAAGCAGTAAATTATTTGACAAACCAGTTAAAAACAGGCATATTTCGTCGCCTTAAATTTAGGCAATATTTATTCAATTTTAGGAGTTCACCTTGGCTAACTCAAAGTCTGCTAAGAAGCGCGCAATACAATCTGAAAAGCGCCGTCAACACAATGCAAGCCGTCGCTCAATGATGCGTACTTTACTTAAAAAAGTAATTTCTGCTATCGAAGCCGGTGACAAAGAAAAAGCATCTACAGAATTTGCTGCTGCTGCACCGATTTTAGATCGTTATGCAAGCAAAGGTCTTATTCATAAAAATAAAGCCGCTCGTAGTAAGAGCCGTTTAAACGCTGCTATTAAAGCGCTTTAATTTTTATAAAGAATTAAAAAACCGGCTTATGCCGGTTTTTTTATGTCTAAAAATCCTCAACCATAGTATTTAATTTCTCTTGAAACTTGCGCTTATCAAAGATTTTGTTAATCTCTAGCCGGTATTTATAAAGAGAACTTTACATGAAACTTTCAAAAATAGCTTCAATGCTACTCATCGCTGGCACAATAACCGCTTGCGGTGGCAACAACACCGAAGTAACAACATCGGCTACTGTTAACCTTTTACCTCAATATCAAGATCGCTTAGATATATATAAAACCGTTACTTTGACAGCTGACCTATCGCACCTATCCAGTAATCAGAAAAAAATGCTGTCTTTGCTGATTGAAGCTTCAGACATTATTGATGGTTTATTTTGGCAACAAGCATTCGGACAAGATAAAAACAGCTTTTTAGCATCAATAAGTGATGAAAAAGTAAGAGAGTTTGCTCGTATTAATTATGGACCTTGGGATCGCTTAAATGGCGACCAAGCTTTTTTAAGTAATATAAAAGCTAAAAGCCCTGGAGCTAAATTTTACCCTAGCGACATGAGCAAAGCAGAATTTGAAAAAGCCACATTCGAAGATAAAAATGGCTTGTATTCATTAGTACTCAGAAATAAAAATGGTGAATTAAGTACCATTGCTTTTTCAGAAGCCTACAGTGATGAAATTAACCGTATTGCCGTCATTTTAGAAAAAGCAGCTACTTTCGCAGATAATAAAGAACTTGCTAACTATCTAAATATGCGCGCTAAAGCGATTCGTAATGACGACTTTCAAGCATCAGATTTTGCTTGGATGGACATGAAAAGCAACCCAATTGATATTGTTATAGGTCCGATTGAGACTTATGAAGATCAGCTTTTTGGTTATCGCGCAGCGTTTGAATCATATGTACTGATCAAAGATATGTCATGGAGTGAAAAACTTGCAAAATACGCTGAGTATTTGCCTGAGCTACAACGTGGCTTACCCGTTAGCAAAAAATATAAAGCCGAAGTGCCTGGTTCAGATGCTGACCTAAATGCTTATGATGTTATTTATTACGCGGGTCATGCTAATGCTGGTGGTAAAACAATCGCTATAAACCTGCCTAATGACGAACAGGTTCAATTAGAAAAGGGGACTCGACGCTTACAATTAAAGAATGCTATGCGAGCAAAGTTTGACGCTATAATGAGCCCTATTGCCGAAACATTGATCGTACCCGAGCAACGTAAGAATGTAACATTCACGGCCTTTTTTGCCAATACTATGTTCCATGAAGTCGCACACGGACTCGGTATTAAAAACACCATTAATAACAAAGGCAGCGTTCGCCAATCATTAAAAGAGCATGCTTCAGCTTTAGAAGAAGGCAAAGCTGATATATTAGGTCTTTATATGATCCGTCAATTGCTAGCGAAAAATGTTATTACCGAAGGCACACTTGAAGATTACTACACGACCTTCTTAACCGGCATATTTCGCTCAGTACGTTTTGGCGCAAGTTCAGCTCATGGTAAAGCTAATATGGTTCGATTTAACTACTTTGCAGAACATGAAGCATTCACCCGCAATGAACAAGGTTTATATCGTGTGAATGTAGAGAAGATGACCGCTGCGATTGACTCACTCTCTGAATTAATTTTAATGTTACAAGGTAACGGAGATTATCAAGGGGTTGATAAATTGGTCGCAAAGAGTGGCGTTATCAACGCCGGTTTAGCCACTGATTTAGCGAGTTTAGAAACAGCAAAAATCCCTGTTGATATTACTTTTAAACAAGGTAAAAAGGTCCTTGGATTAAAATAGCTTCTCGTTACTACTATTGAGTGCTTTACATCATTTCTTAAAAAGGCTGAATAGACGTTCAGCCTTTTTTTTGAGTGAATATAACGCTACTTGAATATATAATTATTTTATATCATAGTGGTCTGATGTGTTACTCATAATAATTAATTAGCTTAAGCTGATGTAGGTGGTAGTTTGGAAACGTTTGATTTTATAATCATTGGGGCTGGTTCGGCTGGTTGTGTTTTAGCTGATAAATTATCTGCAAGTGGTGAACACAGTGTTTGCCTGTTAGAAGCCGGTAAAGCTGATAAAAATTGGTTAATCCACTTACCTATAGGTATTATAGCGCTATTGCAAAGTCATACCCTAAATTGGCAATTTAACTCCCACCAAGAAAAAACGTTAAATAATAGAGAAATTTTCACCCCGCGTGGTAAAACCTTGGGTGGCAGTAGCTCAATCAACGCTATGCTTTATGTCAGAGGGCAACAACAAGATTATGATCATTGGCAAAGCTTAGGTAACACAGGTTGGAGCTTTAACGATGTTCTGCCCTACTTTAAAGCCCTTGAAAACCAAGAGCGTGGTGCTGACGATTTTCATGGTGTCGGCGGCGCTTTAAATGTTGCTGACTCAGTCTCTAAACCCGCGATTAATGAAGATTTCATTCAATCTGCAGTGGCAGCCGGCTACCCTGAAAATATCGATTTCAATGGACCATCGCAAGAAGGTGTTGGCTATTATCAAGTTACTCAAAAAGAGGGATTAAGACATAGTGCTGCAAAAGCCTTTTTAACGCCTAATTTGCACCGCAGTAACTTAACCGTTATTACGCAAACCCAAGTTGACAAAGTGATCGTTAATAACAACATTGCCACGGGAGTAATCTATAAACATCAGGGCAAAGTTAAGCAATTAATCGCTAAACACGAAGTCATTGTTAGTGCGGGGACAATAAATTCCCCCCAATTATTGATGCTTTCAGGTATCGGGCCAAAAGCTGAATTAGAAAAACATAACATTGAAGTTGTACACTCATTAGAGGGTGTAGGAAAAAATTTACAGGATCATGTTGATGTGCTTAACGTAGCACAGCATAAAAGAACTGAGTTATTGGCCTACCGACCAAAAGCGATCTGGTGGGGGGCAAAAGAAGCCTGGAAGTTCATTACAAAACGCGAAGGCTTATTAACCACAGTGATTGCTGAAACTGGTGGTTTTATAAAATCAGATCCCACTGTCACTGAACCTGATTTACAATTGCATTTTGTACCTGCTGCAATGGACGACCACGGCAGAAATCATAAGTTACTTTGTACCTATGGTATATCTTTACATGTTTGTTTACTTAGACCAAAAAGTCGTGGCACAGTAACGCTTAACAGCAATAAAATAACACAACATCCGCGTATTCAATTGAATATGCTAGACCATCAAGATGATATTGATACCATGATCAAAGGGGTTAGAATTGCTAAAAAGATATTATCTACGCCCCCGTTATCATCCACTCATGTTAATTTTATTTTTCCAGATGAAAACTGTAATTCAGAGCAAGAAATCCATCAGTTTCTCAAAGAAAAGTGTAATACCATCTACCACCCTGTTGGCACATGCAAAATGGGCCAAGATGAATTATCAGTAGTCGACGAGCAATTAAAGGTTCATGGCATTAAGCAATTAAGGGTTGTCGATGCTTCAATAATGCCAACACTTATTAGCGGCAATACCAACGCACCAACGATGATGATTGCAGCTAAAGCAGCAGATATGATTTTAGCTGAACGAAGCTAAAATAAAATAAAGTACAAAGAAGAGATTAAAATATAATAAATTTTTTGAAACCATAATCGACTTTGCAAGGTCAATTTATATAGACAATATTTAATTTACTGAGCAACGCAATTGATTTATCTAAAAACCTTATGTAAAAAAATAATCCCTGGCACTTTTATAGTATTGAGCTTACTTTCGATAAGTGCCAGTGCAGAGGAAACTCCTGTTGCCCCACAAGCGCCAGCTTGGGATCTTAAAACTCAATCAGGAGAGCGTATTTCTTCAGCGCAATTTGAAGGGCAAGCAACAATACTTCATTTTTGGGCGACTTGGTGTCCTTACTGTAAGGTGCTTCAACCTAAGTTGGTCGAACTTGAGAAAAAGCATCAACAACAAGGCGTTAAACTTGTAGCTATTAGTTTTAATGAAGACGAAGGGACGCTTCCTCAAGATGAATTAGCTGCTCGTGGCTATAAATTTCCAACCGCCGTTAATGGTGATGAAGTTGCAAAGCTTTATGGCGTAAGAGGCACACCTACAACCTACTTTATCAATAAGAATAATCAAGTGATATTCAAATATACCAGCTCTGATATCACCGACCCGCGACTTGAACTGGCTGTTAAAGAGATAGTTAAAAAACTCGATGAATAACAAGTGATATGAGTTTTGGATGGAAACGTAATAAGGGTAACAGGTTGTATGTCTGCCCCCTTATTGCAAGCTAAATAGCGACAGTGAGCTGATATAATTGCTTTTTATATTTTCGTTTTTGTTTCGGCTCATGTAACCAAGGTAATGATGCTTCTAAGGTTGAAATTGCATATTGTACCTTACCTTGTACTAGATAAACTTCGTGCAGTTCAAAATACGCTTGTTTGACATAAGGCGCTAGCTTTATCACTTTACGGTAATATCGCTCTGCATCGCTATAGTCTTTGTTATAGTTTGCAAACTGAGCTTTTTCTAACCAGTGATATGGATTAGGATCGTAAATATTTTCTATTTGAGATTTAACCTCTTTAGCGTCTTTTGACCTACCCTGCTGTTTCAATAAAGTAACATAATTATCTAACACACTAATATTGACATCATCACTTGCCATCGCGGCTAAATACAAACGTTCTGCACTTTCAATATCACCTTTTTTCTTATGTAACAAAGCAAGTAAATTTATTGATGAGACATTACTCTCATCCAACATGTAAGCATGCTCGGCATAAATAAATGCGTTATCGAAGTCTTTTTGAATATAAAATTCAGCCCCTTTATTTATGTAATACATGGCTAAAAACTCATTTGAATTAACAGTTTTTGAACGAATATTACTTTCTTGTGGAAAATAGTCGATCACAATAGCAGGACGGTAAATGTAATAGTAATCTTCTTCTGCGATAAAGCTAGGATCGTATAGTAAAGATTGGACATGGCTTGAAGACAAAAGCACATTACCGTGCTTTTCATAAATGGGTAGTGAGTTCATTTTTCGATAGTCTATTTCAACACCAGCCAATCTAGAAAATGCAGTGGTTAATATTGCTAGGCTCATACAGTTACCGCTATTTTTAGCCATAGCTTCACTGGCAGTATAAGTTTGCCCATAATAGGTAAATTGAGATAATTTATTTTCTAAGAATAGCCTTACACTTTCATGTGGCAAATAACCTTGAGCAACTTTTTGTTGATGAAACTTTAAAAAGGTTTGTTGCTGACGTTCAGTAAGTGCATATAAGCTATCTTCAGAGAGTGCTAAGTTATTCAGTGAGAATAGATCACTATTTAAGCTAACCCTTGCTTGTTTTACTTTATTATCCTTAACACTCGAGCAACCTAAGGATAATACGATAGCAAAAGTTAAAAACCATTTTATATAATTCATTTTCAAATCCTTATGCACAAATATAGCGTTTGATATGATTATTCCACTCACTATACGAAAGTCATCGTAATTAATATTACAAATTAAACTACATTTTGTCGAGTGATTTTTAACCGCTGAAATATACAATGAATTAAATGTCATTTAAAAACGGTTTTATATTATATATGACAGAGTTTTAACGCCCATACCGAGCCACTCATCGAATTTTTAAGTCATGCTCTTGTACATAACACTTGTGCAACATAGAATCAGTGCAACTTCTTGGTGAGTTATCACCTTGAATTAACCTTATCAGCCCTTGGGCATAAACTAATAAAGGTCATTTAATGAAAATTCGTTATCTAGCGCCATTGGCAATTGCTATCGCTTTAGCCGGTTGCCAACAAAACATAGATACTTCTAACGTTGTTGAAGTAGAACAAGTAGACATAACTGCAAGCAATCCATTTTTTTCTGAATATGATACACCTCATGGTATTCCTCCATTTGATAAAATCAAAAAAAGTCACTACTTACCTGCTTTTTATCATGGCATTGCACAAAATAAACTAGAAGTAGATGCAATAACAAGAGTGAAATCACGCCCTACTTTTGAAAATACTATTGTAGCAATGGAAAAGTCAGGTGATTTTTTAAATAAAGTCAGTAACACTTTTTATGGCCTAATAGGCTCAATGTCAGACGATGAAATGCGCGCTATTGCAAAAGAGATATCACCAAAGCTTTCTGCTTTAGGTGATGACATTGCACTTAACGACGCACTATTCATGCGCGTAAAAGACGTTTATAACAATCAAGATAAATTCAATTTACGTACAGAACAAAAACTTTTATTAGAAAAAACCTATAAGAGCTTCGTTAGAGGTGGTGCTAACCTAAACAATGCTGACAAGCTCACACTGCGTGATTTAAATGAAAAGCTTAGTGGTTTAAGTTTAAAGTTTGGAGAGAACCTGCTTGCGGAAACTAACGGCTTTGAAATGGTCATTGACAACAAAGCTGATTTAGCTGGTTTACCTGCTGATATTATTGCGGCGGCAAGTGAAACAGCAACAGCTCGCGGACATGAAGGTAAATGGGTATTCACCACGCATCGCCCAAGTAAAAATCCATTTTTAACCTACTCAAGCAACCGTAAACTGCGTGAAACCATCTATAAAGGTTATACCATGCGTGGTAATAACGACAATGCCAATAACAACCAAGCTATTGCCAGCGAGATGGCGAGCCTTCGTTTTCAAAAAGCACAGTTGTTAGGCTATAAAACTCACGCACACTTTGTGCTTGAAAATGCCACGGCAAAAACACCAGAAAATGTTTTCGAATTATTGAATAAAGTATGGCCTGCTGCTCTTGAGCGTGCAAAAGAAGAAACGGCTGATATTCAAAAAATGATTGATGCACAAGGTGGCAACTTCAAAGTAGCTGCATGGGATTGGTGGTATTACTCTGAAAAAATTCGTAAAGAACGCTTTGATATTGACGCGTCAGAAACCAAACCTTATTTTTCACTAGAAGCGACTCTACAAGGTGTTTTCTTTACCGCAGAAAAACTTTGGGGTGTTACTTTTAAAGAGCGCGACGACTTACCTAAATATCATCCAGAAGTTCGTACATTCGAAGTGTACGACCGTGACGAAAGTTACATTGGTGTATTTATGACAGATCACTACGTTCGTGAAAGCAAACGTGGCGGTGCTTGGATGAGCAGCTTCCGTAAGCAATATCGTATGAACGGTGAAGATGTTACGCCTATTATTTATAATGTCTTAAACTATCCTCGTCCTGTTGGCGACAAACCTACGTTACTAACCTTTGATCAAGCATCAACCTTATTCCATGAATTTGGTCATGCGATTCAAGGTTTATTATCAGATGGCTATTATCGCTCACAAACGGGCACTGCATTGCCTAGAGACTATGTTGAATACCCTTCTCAAGTTATGGAAAACTGGATGACTGAGCCTGAAGTATTAGCAAACTTTGCTAAACACTATCAAACAGGTGAAGTTATTCCTCAAGCATTGGTTGAAAAAATTCAAGCTTCTGGCAAGTTCAATCAAGGTTTTGGCACCACTGAGTACTTATCAGCTGCATTACTTGATATGAGCTGGCACTCATTAGAAACAGCTGAGCTACAAGATGCTAATGCTTTTGAGCAAAAGGTATTAAAAGAAATTGGCCTGATTGAACAAATCGCGCCTAGATATAAAACAGGTTATTACTCTCACATATTTTCTGGTGGTTATTCAGCTGGATATTACGGTTATATTTGGTCAAACATCTATGATGCTGATACTTGGTTAGCCTTTAAAGAAAATGGCATATTCGATCAAAAAACTGCTGAGTTATACCGTAAACATGTATTGGAAAGTGGTGGTACTGACGATCCAACTATTATGTATCGTCGATTCAGAGGCCAAGATCCAAAAGTAGAGCCTTTACTAGAACGTCGAGGTTTAACAAGTAAATAAGATAAAATTTAACTGTTAACTAAACGAAAAAAGGGTCGCTAAATAGCGACCCTTTTTATTAACTGTTTATAACATTTATATTTATTGTAAATACATACTGCCTTCAAAAAAAGCAAATACTGTTTCAAACGCACTTTCTTGATATTGCTTTAAACCTGTATCACGAAAGTCGATATCTACTTGGCTGCGTGTTAATGCTTTTTTGATAAAAGTACCCGCTAATATTTCTACAGGTAAATCTTTTATCAATTGAATGGCTGCTTCTAATTTAAAGCCAACTGGACCACCCGAAAACTTGCCTTTTAAAGCTCGGCCTCTAATAACCACTTTATCAACTTTATAATCTTCCATCAGTTTGGCAAAAGCAAACTGAAAGTATTGTACTTGCTCTGCATCACCAGCATCAACAAGACTAATTTTTTGTACGCGCGTTTTTGGTATGTCGTACAACCCACTTTCCCGCGACATGATACAAATAATTGCATCGTTACCTTTTAATTCAACACCACATATTTTCATAAATTAACCTCGTTTCAATAATGTGCATTATTATAAAATAGTTTTGCTTTAGCTGCAGTGTTTTCATGCATTTAAAATTAAGCTTTTAGAATAAACTACTTTAGTTCGCTATATCTTTAGCCAAAGTGATGCCATTAAGTTTGGCAAACGCTGTGTAATCTGCCACGGCATTTGGATTAGCTTTATTTATTTGGCAAACACCGCGTTGATATTGATAACTAAAAACATCAAACCAAAGATCGAGTAAATCAGCATTAGTTTGCTCTCCTGCTAGAGATAAAACCTGTGCAGCGACTTCAGCTGTCGCTAATTCTGTATTATTAGCCGCCAAACGAATTTGATAACGTGAGCTAAGCTCTGTCGAGTCCTCCGGCGTTTTTGGGGTAAATGACACCACAGGTAAGTTTTGTAAATAAGGACTGCGTCGAAACATTTTTTTAGCTTCTCGCCAACTACCATCCAGCATAATAAATAACGGTCGTTTTCCTGATGTGACTGTAATTTCATTATCGAAAATTTCACGTTCTTCACCCGCATAAGCTTTTGGAAAAACGACCATAGGTTGCCACATAGGATCATTTAATAAACTAATAATATCGGGGTTTACTTGGGTTCTTGACCAAAGAAAGGCAAAGCTGTCTGGTATCAAATCTGCGATTAACTTTCCGGTATTACTCGGTTTTAATACTTCAGTATCGTACATCAACATCAAAAATCCGGCTTGTGAGCTAACCTTTGGTGCTAAAGCGCAAATACAAAAAGGCTTTGCTAAACGGCACAGTTCACAGCGAATAACGCGCTGACCTCTCGACTTATAGGTAGTTGTGCTTAAGCTTTTACGATATTGGTGGAGTTGCTGTACAGCGTGCATAAAATATATATCAGGGCTATTGAGGGCGCTACTTTAACGTGCACCTACTTTATTGGCAATAAAAAAGCGTAACCTAAACCCGGTTACGCTTTAACTGTTTTGTATCCATCTAATATTTATGCGGTATCTATGTTTAACACAATGTAAAACTAAAAATGGTTAAGTAATGATAAACAATAGTTTAGATCTCATTATGGCTTGTTTTTATACTCGCGGTAATAAAATCATAATCAGCAATTTCATTAATACTATTTCTTAATTGCTCTTCCATTTCATCAATCACAATGATCGACTGACATAGCGCTTCACCTCGTTTTTCTATGCTCTCACTTCGAGTTTCCATTTCGTTGCCAATGAGTTCACCAAAATTATCCATTTTAGTTTCAAAGGCGTCCATATCTCCACCTGAAAACAGTATTTCTTGGCCCACTGCAATCATTAAAGTCCCTAAAGAGTTTTTGATCGTACTTTCTACCGCAGATTCAATTCTTTGCTCAAAATCATCACCAAAAAAATCTTTCCCTGAAAAGCCCTCTTCATCAATATAGAAACTATTTTGGTTATTAAATTCAGCGTTAACTTCGCCACGAATACTGATTAATTGTGTAGTGAGATCAGAACTGACGTTATTGCCTTCGCCTAATAATTCGTTAAAAGCGAGATTAACGCCGTCAATGGCTAAATCTATAGCGTCTAAGGCGATGCTTTTGACTTCAGGTACAACATCACGAATATGGCTTGAATAGTCACGTAGCAATGATTTTTGATGAGATGTTAACGTAACTTCCTTACCTTTGATCAGCAATGTATCATTGTTTGCAATGGTATAAAGTGACGATTTATTTTTAGAAAATACGATTTCTGTATCACTGATATTAATGCCACCATTTAAGTCAACATTACATGCTTCACTCGAAAAAGAATTATCGTGCGCATAAGTTAAAGTACTTGCCATCATTAGTGCTGTTGCAATCAATGTTTTCATCTTAATCTTCCTTTATAATTAAACGTTTCAATAGCGGCTTGAATGAAATAAAAACCGCCAGTTAACCAGTTTATTTACAAGTCTGATGCCAAGATTAAAATACCTTTAATATCAACAAGTAAGAAAAACATATTAATTTAAAGATAAATAGATTAAACGATAACTTGGCGAGATTATTAACTTTATGGTTAATTTAACAACTAACATTTTAGGAGTAAGAGGTGGTATTTATATAACTTAATCGTTGCATTTCAAAAAGGCGTGAGCGACAGCGGGCGAATTCAAAATTAAGTTGTGTACCTTGATAAAGTTCAGCAATATCAACATCTGCAGTAACAATTAAGCGAACACCTCGGTCATAAAATTCATCGACAAGCGCGATAAAACGACGAGCCTCATCATCCAAGCCTCTTAATTGCCCCATTACTACACCACTTCGTTGATAACCATCTTCAACACCAGAAAATACAGCAGGGATTAATTCGCCACTAAATTGTGGCACATTACTGATAAGTACATTGGTAAAACGATCTGCTAGCTTGATATAGTCTCTTTGGCTTCGAGGGCTTGAACACAGCGCCATGAAATCAAACCAAATAGTATTATCACTGCTCGCCCTAAAGGCTATAGCCCTATTATTAATAAAAATATTATCATTATAACGAACGTTACCTACGACTAACGCTTTAAAATGATTTGTTAAAAAGTGACTTTCAGTGTCACCCCCTATATTAAAATCTCGATATATAAAGTTATTGATATCTGTTTTTAATAATCGATGATCATCAGGTCCGTCGATTGATATAACCTGACAGTAGTGATTAATAATATCAATTGTCGGCAAAAAACGTTCACGTTGTAAGCCATTTTTATAGAGCTGCTCTGGTGGACAGTTTGACGTTACCACTAAAGTAATACCGTTTGATAACATGGCACTAAGTAAACCCGCTAATAACATAGCATCACCAATATCATTGACAAAAAATTCATCAAAGCAGAGTACATCAACCTCAGTAGTCCAAATATTTGCAATAACTGCCAATGGATTATCTTTACCACTATGTTCGCTTAAAAGCTGATGAACACTTTCCATAAAATGATGGAAATGAATACGCCTTTTACGAGTTATGCTAAGTTGCTGATAAAATAAATCCATTAACATGGTTTTTCCGCGACCTACACGACCATGAAAGTAGATGCCTTGAATAGGTTCACACTTGGTAAATAAATTTTTTACTGTGGTAATTACTGATATTTTTTTTGGTGGGTGTGTTAATTTTTTTGAAAGGTTATCTAAAGCAACGGCTGCTTTATACTGCTCGGTATCGGGTGTAAGCTTTTTGTGTTTTATTAGTTGCTGGTATTGCTCAAGCACTGACATAGTTTTATTTATTTACAGACACAAAAAAGGGCAGACTAATGTCTCCCCTCTTTTTAACACTGTTAATATTTTAGCTAGTATAACCAGCTAAGAAATATTAATTAAAGTGCTACGATGTTCTCAGCTTGAGGACCTTTTTGACCTTGAGTAACAGTAAACTGTACTTTTTGGCCTTCAGCAAGAGTTTTAAAACCGTCGCCAGAGATTGCAGAGAAATGTGCGAAAACGTCTGGACCAGACTCTTGCTCGATGAAACCAAAGCCTTTAGACTCGTTAAACCATTTTACTGTACCAGTAGTTGTATTAGACATTTTATTATCCTATTTATTCGTAATTGATGCCTCAAAAATAAGGCGATGTTGCAGAGAGTGTTGCTATTACTTATTAAACAGGACGAGCTACTTACTAATATAACTGCGAAACTTTGTACATAAATATAGGTCTTACTTTCTAGCTGGACGTATTGTATCTAGTTTCTAGCAATAGTCAACCTGTTTAGAATAAAAGTATCAAATACTGATAAATAATATTTTAAATAGATGATTAAATCTTCTAACTACAACTTATTAGGTTTTCACGAAAACCGTATTATTAGTGTCTCGACTGCGTTTAATTAGATCGTCATTAGCCACTAAATGCTTCGACTTTGCTAAACGGTCATAAAGTAAAACATTAACGCTCGCGGCTAAGTTCATACAGCCTATTGTTGGCACATACACTACAGCGTCAGCAACGTTAATAACCTCCTGAGCTATGGTGCCATCTTCAGGGCCAAAAATGTAGAGTGCCTTTTCTGGGTGTTCAAACTCAGGTAACGGTATCGCTCCTTCCACTAAATCAACACAAACAATCCGTAAATCTGAAGGTATATCATGAATTAATGAATCAACAGCATTTAATGGAATATTTTTTAATGCATCTTTTGTATCGGTATGAAATTTTGCTGCGCGGGCATATCTAACACCGGTGTAACGCACTTCATCTGCTTGATAGCATCCAGCAGCACGCATTACCGCACCAACATTGGTCGGGCTTTTCGGGTCAGTTAAACCAATAACAACCTGTTCAGTCTTTAATTTCATCTATCCTTCACTTTATATTTTGCAGCATAATTTTTCGCAATTTTGCGCTGCCGACGTTAATACTACAAGGGAATTTTTAAAAATTTGAAGTCAACATTATAGCTTTTAAAATTTTTCAACTATCTATATAAGTTATCTGATAGCATTTGGTAAGCAAGCTTTAAAGATTAATCAATTTAGGTTTATAAAATGAAAACTAAAACAAACATATTAGCACTCATATTTTCCACTAGTATCATCTCCTTTGTTAATGTTGCTATGGCAACTGAAGCACCGTTAGTCTCGATAGAAACCCATGATAGTTTTTTTAATAGTATTAAGGCTCACTGTGATAAAGCCTATCAAGGCCAAGTAACTATTGATAACGCGAGCGGTGATAGTTTTGCTAACAAAGATTTAATCATGCACGTTCGAAAATGCTCAGAAGATAAACTCGAAATACCTTTTCATGTTGGTGACGATGCCTCGCGAACTTGGATTATCACCAAAACAGGTTCAGGTTTATCATTAAAGCATGATCATCGTCATCGTGATGGTAGTCATGATGAAAGTACTATGTATGGCGGTCACACAACAGATGCAGGCTGGGATCAAGCACAATCATTTCCCGCTGATGAATACTCAAAACAATTATTTGTTAGTACCGGGATTCCGCAATCAGCAGGCAATACTTGGCAGATGTATATCTACCCTGATAAATTTACTTATAGACTGATTCGACAAGGGCGAGAGTTTCGCGTTGACTTTGATCTAACCGCACCTGTAACACCACCACCTGCGCCTTGGGGATACAGTGACGAATAGTGTTAATAAATAAACCCTAACTTAAAGCAGGCAATTACACTTTGCAGACTGACATAAACAATTACATTTAACAGTCCTTGCACAGCCTCATTTTAGGAACTTTAAAATAACGACTCGGTCAAAAGCCAAGTCGTTATTTTTTTATTATTAAGAAAATATTAATAATATTTATTAATTTCACCTATCACTTCAGAGGCTTGTTATGAAAAAAAGCATGAAAAAAAGTATATATCGAGTATTTAAAGAGAACACATCATTAATACTATTTGTAAGCTTAATGCTAGTATTTCGCAGTGCAGTAGCCGACTGGAATGACGTTCCAACAGGCTCAATGAAACCAACCATTGTTGAAGGCGACCGTATTTTAGTTAATAAAATGGCTTATGATTTAAGATTACCATTTAGCCAACATTCACTGTTTAAACTTGCTGACCCCATAGCTAATGATATTATTATTTTCGAATCAAAAGTGGCAGATAAGCGCCTTGTTAAACGTGTTATTGGTGTTCCTGGCGATACAGTATCAATGCATAAAAACCAATTATTTATTAACCAACACCCGGCGAATTACAAACTTAAGTCTGAACATTCTGGCTTTGCCATAAGCCAAGAAAATATTGCCGGTAATAATCATTTAATAAGAACTCAGGTAAAGCTGGGGCAAGAAAACAGTAATAAACATGCCAGCTTTAAACCACTAACGATTCCTGATGGTTATTACCTAGTGATGGGTGATAATCGAGACAACAGCGCTGATTCACGTGTAATAGGTCTAGTACCAAGAGACGAGATTATAGGTAGATCAAATACGGTCGTTTTTTCATTAAATTATGATAATTACTTCCTACCTCGCTCAAGTAGATTTTTTAAATCGATTTAATTCAACGCTATTTAGTACTTCAATGAAGGGCTCCTCTTAAGTATGATTTCGCTATAATAAACTTCAAATATTATAGCGAAACTCCCACGCATCAACTTGTTTAAGCAATAGAGTGACGAACAATAAAAGTTAACATATATAAGCTTGTTGTTTTCTTTAAAGCCCATTACTATTCATTAACTTCTGACCTGACAAACAATAAGTAATTACTTTATGAACCTCTCAACATTTTCAAAAACATCAATAGCAGCACTTATTTTTTCTAGCGCCTCAAGCTTTGCTACCGTTGTTGAATTTACAACATCACAAGGTAACTTCAAGGTTAATCTTCATGATGAAACAACACCTGAAACGGTTGCCAATTTTTTAAAATATATTAATGACGGAGACTACAACAACACTGTTGTTCATCGTTTAGTACCTGAGTTTGTAATGCAAGCCGGTGGTTTTGAGTTTACTGGCGATTTTCCGCTTAACCCTATAGCAACAAACAGTGCCGTGATAAACGAGCCTGTCTACTCTAATGTTCGTGGCACTATCGCTATGGCTAAAGTTGCTAACGACGAAAATAGCGCAACAAGTCAGTGGTTTGTTAACTTATCTGATAATAGCGGTGGCGCGGCATCATTAGATACGCAAAATGGTGGTTTTACTGTTTTCGGTGAAATTATTGAAGGTATGGATAATATCGATAATATGGCTGACTTATTTCTTTGCAGTGATATTCCTATGCCTGATTATAATACTGCACAGTGTTCTGATAGTAGTTTTGTTCCGGGTGTTGAAAACTTTGTAACTATCGAAACAGTAACTATATTCGATGCTACCGTTAATACCGCCGACAGCCTAGCCGCTGTAGAGAACACTTCATTAACTCCACCAACCACCCCTCCAGTAGTAACTGAACCAACAAACTCAAGCAGTGGCGGTGGTTCATTTGCTTGGTTTAGTTTACTGTTTGCCAGTTTACTAACATTAAGAAGACGTTTTAAATAGCGGATTTAATGACAGGTTTTAAAAGTTAAAGCTTATCTTTATATTTTATTATCTATAGTAAAATATTGATAGTAAAATATCGAAAAATTTAGGGTTAGTAGTAATGTAAACACGCTACTAGCCCTCTTCTTTATTTACCGATTACATCAGCAGTAACACTCAATTGCTTCTCACACCATAAATCAATTAATAATCGCGATATAGACTCTTTCCTTGGTAGCTTAGGTGCATCACCTTCATCTCCCCACTCATTAAAGTCTAATAACTGTTGAGCAGTAAACCAACTTGCACTGCGCAGCTCTTCTTCCTCTAGACATAAATCCATTCCCTGTGCTTGAGCAAAAAAGCCTATCATTAAAGAGTTGGGAAATGGCCAAGGTTGTGAATCAATAAAGCTAACAGAAGCAACATCAACACCCGCCTCTTCGTAAACTTCTCTTATAACGGCTTCTTGCAAAGACTCACCTGGATCTACAAAGCCAGCAAGTGTTGAAAAAACTTTATCTGGAATTCTGTGATGTTCAGCTAATAAACAAACGGCAGGGCCAGATTTAGGTTGATATTCAACAAGCATAATAACCACAGGATCAGTGCGCGGAAAATGTTCTTTTTGACAACTATCGTTTGTACAAACCATTCGATGGCCACCATCCATAGCCTTCGTTTTTCCACCACAAGAGCCACAAAAATTCGCACTTCTCTGCCAATGTATTAGCGCTTTTGCATAACTTAATATAGCGCCTTGTTGCTGATTTAGTAATGACAACGAATTCCTAAAATCAATGAATTTCATGTTAATTAAATCAAGTTTTTCCAACCACTTCTTTAAATCAACATCATGCATTAATGATAGGTCACAAACGAATATAGCTACATTGTTATCAGTACCTAAAAAAGTTAGCGCGTTTTCCGTTATTATTTTATTGAATTCTGAAGTATTTAACACATTCAATAGTTTATCAATCGAACCTTCTCTGTTAAATACAAAAATTTTCTCATCAAGATACAGATATTTTCCACGCCAATAAAAATAGAAACGGCTGTCATTGGCGTTTAACTTTTCATCTAACCATTGTTGATTTTTTCTTAACGTTGATGCGCGGTCAAGTGGCATCCGACAAAACGTTAATTCAGTTCCCATATTACTTTCCTAATTTTTATTATTTAATTACAGGATATTTCATATAAAGGTGATTAAAGCTTGCCAGCAAGGCTTAATTTTATAAAAAGTGTGTTGATATAAGTTAATAAAAACACTTAGTGATCAATTTTTGCACGCAATAGTTTATTCGAACTAGCCTTCTTTTTAGAGTCTAAACGTCTGAGGTTAGAGCCTTTAGTTGGCTTGGTAGGCCGCCTAGCTTTTTTCACTATCATGGCCGTGCTAATTAATTCTTTTAACCGCTTTAATGCATCGTCTTTATTCATCGATTGCGTTCTAAAAGACTGTGCTTTAATGATGATAATGCCGTCACTCGATACGCGACTGTCTGAAAGTTTTAACAATCTAGCTTTGTAAATGGCAGGGAGTGAAGAACGCTTAATATCAAAACGTAAGTGGATTGCTGTTTCAACCTTATTGACTCTTTGACCACCGTTGCCAGTAGCTCTTATCCCGGTAAGTTCAATTTCCCAATCAGCAATAGTGGCATTGTTGGAAATTTCTAGCATATAACCCCTAAAATTCTATTTTGATAGTGCACATATTAAAGGTATTTTATGATGATGCCAAACTCAATAGCCGCTTAGTCCGGTAATCATTGAATTTGTAAGCATAATAAAGGAGGCGGGTGCCTCCTAAAATAAATTAACGTTCTTTATTGGTTAATTTAGACTCATTTCTTGAACTTTTTCATGAGCAATTTCTGGTGCTGTGCTTACGGGCTTACTATGTAGGTTAGCTTTTAACAAACCTTTACGGTGTTTTAATGCGGCATCTAATTTTTTCGCTGCTGCCGCAATAGCTGGATACATAACACTATCGCTTGATGAAGCGGAAATTCGACCACCTTCATAGGTTGTTCGCAGTTCTACATTATGTTGGTTATGTTCGTGCGATAAAATTACATCGAGTGAAATTAAGGTTGGGAAGTGTGTCTCTATTTTTGAAAACTTTTCATTGATATGTTCTTTAATTGAATCTGAAACGTCAACATGGTGACCCGAAAGATTTATTTTCATATTTGTTCCTTTTTATTATCTACTCATTAATAATACTTGGGT
>NZ_JACGWF010000046.1:0-32224 GCF_014077595.1 Colwellia sp. 6M3
GAAGCTATGTATGCCCAGCGTAAAGGTGATATAAAATCTTAAGCAATGATCACTGCTGAAGCTGAAAAATAAAAGTACAGATTTTGGAACTACAAGCTTCTACAAAAACATAACGCCGTTTTAAGCGACGATTAATAGCTTGCTATAATTTGCAACGAAGTGGAACCGAGCAAACTGTTAGAAGTCCGACTTGAAAACCTGATTTAAGTATCTTTATTATCAGAAAGTAAGTCTAATGCATTAACTAAAAGTTCGTGTTCTTCTGTACCCCTTTTAATATCCCACGCTTTACCTAAGAGAAGCCCACCGAAAATAGCTAGAGTTGTTGAAGTGAATCCAAACATGTTTTCATCAATAGACAATATAATGCTAGGCATAAAAACAAAAGTAATAAAAACTACTCCCAAAATAAAAAATAACCACTTATTCATCGTTTGCTTTTATAGTATGTTTCCAATTTGTCCGCAAATTCCAATTTTGTCATAAATCCTCCAGTGATTGATTTGATATCTAACGTCATATTAAAAGGTTAATAATCGTTGGTTAAAATAAGTAACGAAGGAGTAAACAACTAACTGTTATTTACCCTTTTGAGTGACTTGTATAGAACACCATTTTTTGATTACTTAGCAAAACCAACTTATTTTTTGTAAAAAAAACTTAAAAACAACCACCTACTGAACCTACCCTGTAACTCAATCTGTGTCTAGCAGAGTATGATAAGAACAGCTTCCTTTAAATGATTTAGACTAGCTAGGTACATGTTTATTGTTCATTCTGCGTGACTGGAAAGCCCATTTTTTCAACTAGGCTTATCCATGGTTTACGCCAGCCACCTTTTTCGTCAAGCGTATCTAAGGCATACATCGTTATTTTTGCACCAATCCAGCGAAATGGCTCTGGTGGAATATACCCAGGTAATGTAGTAGCAAACTTAAGTTTAACTTCAGGTATACCGCTTTGATCTAAAACCCCTAATCCTACTCGCGCACCAAAGCGCGTAGCGGTAACACCAAAGCCAGAATAACCACCGGCATAAATCATATCACCTTGATAATAATGCTGGTAATGCACTGCCATTCGGGTAGTTAAAGCGATAGGACCACTCCAAGCATGAGAAAATTTAATGCCTTTTAGATACGGAAAAGTCTTATAAAAGTTTTCAACCAATGGGTAGAAATTATCGGCAGTTTTATCTGCTTTTGGATCGGTATTATTGTTAAAGAAATAACCTAAACGTCCACCAAATAATATTCTATTATCAGCCGTTAAACGCATATAGTTTAATTGCGTTCGTGTATCGTATACACCTTGACGATTCTGCCAGCCAATTTCTTTCATTTGAGCAGCGGTTAACGGCTCACTAACCACAATACGATCACGAATTGCTGACACTCTTCGGGTAATTTTTTTACTACCCGCGGCGAAAGCATTTGTAGCAAGTAATACTTTATTAGCTTTAATACTGCCTTGTGGAGTAACCACTAGCACACCTGGTTTGAGGTGGGTTGACGACTCTAGGGGTGAGTTTTCAAATACTCTAACCCCTAACTTCATTGCTGCTTTCTTCAATCCCCATGCAAGCTTGGCTGGGTGTACTGTTCCGCTACGTTTTTTTGACCATAAACCACCATGAAATAAAGGTGAGTTGATCTCTTTTTGAGTAGCCTCTTTATCCAATAAATGCGCGTCATGGCCATATTTTGTATACAGCTTATGCTCACTCACAATATCGGGTAAACCATCATCACCTATTGCGACCGTTAATTCACCGCCCCACTCAATATCACAATCAATATTGTAACGTTCAATGGTCGCTTTAAAGCCATCCATGTTCTCTTTACCTAGGCGCTCAAGCTCATCCATATCTTCAGGGAATAAGCGGTCAGCATTTGCTAAGCCATGCATTACTGAGGTAGAAAGTATCGCTGCAGGGCGACCTGACGCGCCAATAGCAATAGATTGGGCTTCAATAATAACAACATCACGTTCTGGGTTTGCTTCTTTGGCGTGAATGGCAGCCCATAATCCTGTAAAACCAGCACCAACAATAAGTAAGTCACACTTTATATTCGCCTCTAACACAGGCTCTGGCTCAGGTGCCGCTTCATTATCTAACCAATAAGGAAAAAACTTTGTTTTTAATAGTGCCTGTTTAGCATGCAAATTAGTCGTCATGGTCGTTACTCGTTCAAATGGATTACATTAAGTATGAAACAACTATTTCAAAAAATGAGAAATTAAAATATCCCCTCATAAGGTGAAGCTTACTGGTAAAACGATTATTTCAAAAAAGTTAAGGGGTCAACTATCGCGCCTTCAGGCATGGCTTTCAATGACGCTATAAATAAATAAAACAACTCAGATTGTGAG
This sequence comes from Colwellia sp. 6M3, assembly GCF_014077595.1. Classification (NCBI taxonomy): domain Bacteria; kingdom Pseudomonadati; phylum Pseudomonadota; class Gammaproteobacteria; order Alteromonadales; family Colwelliaceae; genus Colwellia; species Colwellia sp. 6M3. Next base: position 2,374 of record NZ_JACGWF010000046.1, read on the forward strand.
CTAACATCAAGTTTATTATATATTTTTTTACGATGGTGCTTTATTGTTTCAACACTATTAGTTAACTTTTCAGCTATGTGTTTAATAGAATAACCATGCAAAACAAGATGAAGTATTTTACTTTCTCTTGGCGTTAAAATTGAATTACCAAAGTTGACTAAAGCGTTATCCAGTTGCCACTCTAAGTTGGGTGCTTTAGTTTTTGTAATATTTTTTCGCCACCGGATCAATATGCTTTTGATCAAAGGAAATATGATAGCAACTTGTTTCAAATCAGCTTTAGAAAAAGGGCTTTCGCCTGCATGCTTAACCATTGAAACACTAACAATAGCTTTATCTTCAAACTGAAACAAAAGACACATTTCGTCAATAAAACCTAATTTTTTGTAAAATAAATCGTAATACTCTGAGTCTTCAAAACCTTCAGGGCCAACACAATTTACGGTAAAAGGTCCTTCAACTCTTTCATCTAAGGCTTTACGGTAAAATGGATCTAACAAATACGCACCAGCGTCATAAGTATCAATTTGGTATTGCGGGTCTTCATTGGCGAGTAAACGATGGTGAGAAGTTTGTGGGGGTTGTGAATGCTCAAAAATAGTCACTAAGCCACTGCTACCATTGACTAAATTTTCAATACCTTTTAACAGTTCTGCAATAGCCTCTGAGCTAAAATCTTTAGCTATCACCATTGCTAATGACTCATGCCAGTTAATTAACTTACTCGAACTATTCATATAAGCCTTTTTTATCCTAATTTTAAAATCAAAAACATAACGTAGTTTGCACAATGCATGTGCTCCCCTTTTTAGGGGATAAACAAACATAGCTTAACCTGTAATAGTCTAAGAAGAACATAAAAAACATATAAAAACATATTCAGCAAAATCACCTAGTTGCTACTAATAATGATGAACGACTGAATTTTCATAAAATACTATACCTTGGAGTGAGACGATGAAAACACATCATATTTTTTCTAAGTCAGTCATCGCACTGGCAATTATTACCACATTAGCACCTGCCGCAAATAGTGCTGAAATTGAAAAAATTCAAATAACAGCGCAAAAACGTACACAAAGCATCAATGAAGTGGGTGTTACAACCACCGCTTTTAATGGTGAAATGCTTGAAGAGTTAGGCATTGAAAGTGCTGTTGATTTAGGTGATCACACTCCAGGCTTAGTCGCCGTTAACTCAACGTCAGGCAGTACACCTATCTTTGCCATTCGTGGTATTGGCCTTGACGATTTCAGCCCAAACAACACAAGTGGTGTTGGTGTATATACTGATGAAGTTTTTGCTAGTAGCCCTGCATATTTAGGCGGTCAACTATTTGATATTGAACGCGTTGAAGTATTAAAAGGCCCGCAAGGAACTTTATACGGAAAAAATACAACAGGTGGTGCCATTAACTTTATTACCCGTAAACCTACTGAAGATTTTGAAGCTTTTATCGAAGCTGATTACAGTAGTTATCAAACACTTGAAATTACAACCGCTGTAGGTGGTGCGTTAACTGATACAGTTAATGGTCGCTTTTCTCTTAACTACGCTAAATCTAATGAGGGTTGGCAAACAGATAACAGTACCGGTGAAGAATTTGGTTTAATCGATACGTTTGCGGTTAGAGGTCAACTTGGCTTTGAATTGGGCAGTAGTGGCACTGGCTTATTCCGTGTTTATGCCAATCAAGATAAATCAAAGCCTTTGACTCCTGACAGTGAAGGCATTGAAGATAGTTTTGGTGATGACTCGTTTTCTGCATTAAATTCTCCTGCCGCTGCTGACGATGTTAGTGTTGGCGCACTTGACGTTAGTCGTGATGAATCAGGATCTGGCGTTGCATTAACCTTAGATTATAGTTTTGACAAGTTTGACGTGATTTCAATTAGCTCATGGGATCAATATGACCGTGCCGTTGTTGATAATTATGATGGAAGTGCTGTTTCAACTATGACGCTAGTGCAAGATGATAAATTAGAGCAATGGTCACAAGAAATACGTTTTATTAGCACAGATAATGACGATTTCACTTGGGTAGCGGGTGCTAATATTTCCAATGAAAATGTCGAAGCTTATGACTTCTTTGATGACTCTTTCTTTGTTACCGACTCAGCATTTGACGGCACTTTATACCCAGAAGATATTAATGCTTTTGGTTTAGACAGATTTATTGCCGATTATGTACAAGAAACAGATTCTTATGGTTTATATTTGCACACTGAAACTCAGCTTAACGACAGTTGGAAATTCATTGCAGGTATACGTTACTCGTATGATGAAAGAAGCTTTAATGGTACTGCAACCAATGAAAGTTTTGGTGATACTTTCCCTGTAACATCATTAAATGAAACAAATGATGAGAGTGCTGTAACAGGTAAAATCGGTCTTGATTGGAAAGTAAATGATGATTTATTGGTCTTTGGTAATGTATCAACAAGTTACAAAAGTGGCGTTTATTATGGCGGAGCAATACTAGACTCTGATGCATGGAGTTATGTAAAACCAGAAGATGTACTCTCTTCTGAACTAGGCTTTAAGTGGACTTTACTAGACGGCAGTATGCAACTTAACGGCGCACTCTTTGCGTTAGAGTATGAAAACCGTCAATCACTATTAACCTATGTCGCTGATGAATTTAGTGATTTTAGTGGCTTCGCTGTTGCTGATACCACACTAGCCAATATTCCTGAATCTCAAACTTCAGGTTTTGAACTTGACTTACGTTGGTTACCGACTGACGAGCTAACCATTCAAGCAGGGGTTGCTTATTTAGACTCGAAAGTAACTAAAGCGCCAAATACTGATGATTTGCGCGGCATTAACACCGACCCTTCTGTGAATGATCAAGCTAGTGAAGATGGCTTTGGTTTTGTCGATGCACTTGCCGACGAATTAAATAAAAACACAGCATTATCTCAAGCACCAGAGTGGAGTTATAACGCCTTAGTTGCTTATGATATGCCACTAGAGAATGACTTGTTTTTAAAATTCCAAACAAGCTATAGCTACTCTGGTTCGCAATACGCACAGCTTGCAGATAGCAATGCTAAGTATGGTTCAATCAGTACTTTAAATGGTTTAGTTTCATTAACGTCAGATGATGAAGGTTGGTCAGTATCGCTATGGGCAAGAAACATACTAGATAACGACGCTGAAACCTATTCATTTACTGGTTTCGCAGGACGCACAGTATATCGTCAAAAACCTGCAACATTGGGTGTTACATTCAAGTATGACTATTACTAAAAAATAATACCTAAACTCACCTGAATGAATCCCCTATATAGGGGATTTATCTCCCCTCGCTCTGCTCCTATAATATTTATACTGTAATGCCAAACCTTCAAGAGGATAAAGTAAATATGCCAAGTAAAAATTATACGCAAGATATTGTGCAAAAAGACAAAGCACATTTTATGCATCCTTGGACTTTTTTTGATGTTTATAAAACCGAAGGGGCTTTGCCTATCGAAAAAGCATCAGGCATACATATTGAAGATACCGATGGTAATAAATATCTAGATGCTGTGGGTGGCTTATGGTGCAATCACGTAGATAAGGACTCAAGCTAAATGCTTAATTTAAATAAATACTATATTGATGGTCAATGGCTTAATAACACCAATGGTAATGTCCTCGATGTTATAAACCCAGCCACTGAAATCGCTATAACTCAAGTGGCTTGTGGTGATATTGAGCACGTTAATGCAGCGGTAAGTTCAGCTAAAAAAGCCTTTCCCGTTTGGTTAAATACATCTTCAAAAACACGCAGTGATATTATTAAAAAAATAGCCAGTGAAATGGAGCGCCGTCAAGATGAATTAGTAACGGCTGTTTCACAAACTATGGGTTGCCCTGAGCACATTGCTAGCTGGTTGCAAATTGAAGGCGCTATTTACGCCATGGCATTATTTGCTGATCACACTGCGATAACCGAAACTCAAGAGCAAGGCGATAAGTGCATTATTGTTAAAGAGGCAATTGGTGTTTGTGGTTTTATAAACCCTTGGAATTTCCCCTTGCATCAGTTTGTCGGTAAAGTTGGCGCTGCGCTTGCTGCAGGTTGTACTATGGTGGTTAAACCCTCTGAACAAACGCCTATACAAGATTTTATCATGGCCGAAATTATTGCCTCGGTATTAGCAGAGTTTAACGCACCCGCAGGCGTATTTAATTTGGTGCCAGGCACAGGACCTGTTGTTGGTGATGCCTTAAGTCGTCATGCAGATATTGATATGATTTCGTTTACTGGCTCTACTGGAGCAGGTATTAAAGTAGCGCAAGCCGCTGCACCGACAGTAAAGCGGGTAATGCAAGAACTTGGTGGCAAGTCACCTTTTATTATTACACCAGATGCAAACTTAGCTGATGCGGTAAAGTATGGCGTTGAAGATGTAATGCTCAACAGTGGCCAAAGCTGCAATACACTGGCCAGAATGCTAGTACCACAAGCGCTTTATGATGAAGCTGTTTCATTAGCTCAAACCATAGCTCAGTCATTAAAAATTGGTATGACAAAAGATGCTTTTTTAGGTCCAGTAAGTTCAAAATCACATCAAGACCGCGTACTAAGCTATATTCAATTGGGTATTGATGAAGGCGCAAAATTAGTCTGCGGTGGCCTTGAACGTCCTGAAGGTTTAGATAAAGGTTTTTATATTAAACCAACAATTTTTGCTAACGTGCATAATAAAATGCGCATAGCTCAAGAAGAAATATTTGGTCCTGTTTTGTGTATCATCCCTTACAAAACAATGGATGAAGCTATTGAAATTGCTAATGATACACCTTTTGGTTTGTCTTCTGCGGTATTTGCCAAAGATGATAAAGCTGCAATTAAAATTGCCACAAAAATTCGCGCCGGACAATGCATGATAAATGGTGGTGAATTTAATTATTCAGCCCCCTTTGGCGGCTACAAACAATCAGGTAATGGCAGAGAATTCACAGCAATGGGTGTTGAAGAATTTCTTGAAACAAAAGCCATAATATATACCACTAATACTTGTGAAGAAGGTGAATAAAATGAGTAACGCGAATAAGCCCCAAATTAACCAGCCTAGGTTTAACCAACCTATGGGTGGCAATGAAATGCCACGTTTTGGCGGACCAGGTACTATGTTTCGTTTACCTGCATGTGACTTAAACAGCAATGATGCCGCCGAACTTGATATCGGCATTGTTGGCGTACCATTAGATATTGGTGCAAGTAACCGCAGTGGTACACGTTACGGTCCTCGTTCAGTGCGTAATGAGTCAGTATTAGTGCGACCTTATGGCATGTATACCAAAGCAGCGCCATTTGACAGCTTTCAAGTGGCCGATATTGGCGATACCGCAATTAATACTTTTAACTTAGCTGATTCGATTAAAATTATTGAAGCGCACTACGACGATATTATGGCCAAAGATATTAAGCCTGTTACTGTTGGTGGCGATCACACCATTAGCTTACCTATTCTACGTGCTTTGTATAAAAAGCATGGCACCATGGCACTAGTGCATATTGATGCTCATGCCGACATTAATGACAGTATGTTTGGAGAAAAAGAGTGTCATGGCACAATTTTTAGACGCGCTATTGAAGAAGGTTTAGTTGACCCGAAAAAAATGGTGCAAATCGGCCAACGAGCAACTGGCTATAGTTCACAAGATTTTCAATGGGCAGTTGATCGTGGCGTTCGTGTCGTTCAAGCCGAAGAATGTTGGTTTAAATCATTAACACCTTTAATGGCTGAAGTTCGAGCGTTAATTGGCGAAGAAACGCCGACTTACCTCACCTTTGATATTGACGGATTAGACCCAGCTTTTGCGCCAGGAACTGGTACACCAGAGCCTGCAGGATTAACATCATCACAAGGATTAGAAATTATTCGTGGTGTTTATGGTACTAACTTGGTTGGTGCTGATTTAGTAGAAGTTTCTCCACCTTATGATACAACCGGCAATACGTCTTTATTAGCAGCTAACTTAATCTTTGAAATGTTATGTAGCTTTCCAGGTTGTATTCGAAGATAAATAAACTAAATCTAGTCGAAGAAACTAATTTCGCGATTACATCGACAGTACTTAGTACTGAAATATTGCTCAGTACTGTCTCTATTTTAAGAGTCAGAATTACTGAGTTCTATTTATCAATGCCGTTATACTACTAATATTAAACAGAACATTTGCCTTTTTTGACACCATATTAAGTTAGCCAAATTAATTAACGATCTCATTAATTATGAAACATTTACCCTTTCAGCTATTTTGAATACAACATTTGTCAATTTTCAAGGCTTAAATTAAGCGTTTTAATTATAATAATACAAATTTTCATCAAGATATTTAACGATACAATGTCGGTATAATCACTATTATTTGGACTTTTTTGACGGGTTTAATAGCATTATTATATATTCCTCAGTTAAAACGCCCCTCTCTAAGCTATTACAAAATAAAACTGGTTAATCACACATATTTACAATAGTTAATTTTACGCTTAAACTCATGAGAGCATTAAATTTATATAAAATAATTATAAAAAGCACAGTCGCACTAACCCAAGCTCTTAATTTTTCAAAAGGTTCATTATGCAGCAATCATTCATGAATGCGTTTTACAAAAACTTTCTTGGCAATTCGCCAGAATGGTACAAACTCGCAATAATTACATTTTTAGTCATTAACCCCGTATTGTTTTTCTTTGTAGACCCTTATATTGCCGGTTGGGCTTTAGTGGTTGAATTTATTTTTACTTTAGCCATGGCACTGAAGTGTTACCCATTACAGCCAGGTGGTTTGTTGGCCATTGAAGCAGTTGCTATCGGAATGACCAGCCCTGGGCAAGTAATGCATGAGATGATTTTAAACTTTGAAGTAATATTATTATTAATCTTCATGGTTGCCGGCATTTACTTTATGAAGAGTTTATTACTGTTTTTGTTTACTAAAATAGTCACTAAAGTCCGATCCAAAGTAATGGTTTCATTACTCTTTTGTTTCTCAGGCGCTTTTTTATCAGCCTTCCTTGATGCCTTAACAGTAATTGCTGTAATCATCAGTGTTGCTATTGGCTTTTACTCTGTATATCACAAAGTTGCTTCAGGTAAAGATGTACTGATTGAACATGATCACACTAGTGACAACGAATTAGCTGAATATTCACGTGATGACTTAGAGCAATTTCGTGGCTACTTACGTAATTTAATGATGCATGCAGGTGTTGGTACGGCGTTAGGTGGTGTATGTACTATCGTTGGTGAACCTCAAAACTTAGTTATTGGTCAACAAGCTGGTTGGGAATTCCTAGAATTTGCTATTCGTATGTCACCAGTAACTATCCCGGTATTTTTTGCTGGCTTGTTTACTTGTTTCTTATTAGAAAAAGTAAAATGGTTTGGTTACGGTGTTGCCTTACCAGAAAATGTTTATAACGTACTTAATGAGTTTGATATTGCCGAAAGTGAAAAACGCAATACACTTGATAATGCCAAGCTTGTTATCCAAGGTGCTATTGCCGTTTGGTTAATTGTTGGTCTGGCAATGCATTTAGCGCCGGTCGGTATTATTGGTTTATCTGTTATTATTCTAGCAACCGCTTTTACCGGTGTAACTGAAGAGCATCAAATTGGCCATGCCTTTGAAGAAGCGTTGCCTTTCACTGCTCTATTAGCCGTATTTTTCGCTGTTGTTGCTGTGATTGTAGACCAAGGCTTATTTACACCAGTTATTACTTGGGTGTTAACGTTTGAAGGTAATATGCAGCTTGTTATGTTCTATCTAGCAAACGGCTTATTATCTATGGTTAGTGATAACGTTTTCGTTGGTACAGTTTATATTACAGAAATTACAAAAGCGTTATCTGCTGGGCAAATTACCCGAGACCAATTTGACTTATTAGCCGTTGCAATTAACACAGGTACTAACTTACCAAGTGTGGCAACACCAAATGGTCAAGCTGCATTCTTGTTCTTATTAACTTCAGCATTAGCACCGTTAATTAGATTGTCTTATGGTCGTATGGTTATCATGGCTTTCCCTTACACCATAGTATTAACTATTGTAGGTTTGTTGGCTATTTCAACAGGACAGTTAAGCAAATATACTGAATACTTTTATGAGATAGATTTAATACAACATCATGATGGTAAAGCAGTAACTAAGGCACCAGGTGGACACTAAGTGTTACCCTAGTCATAAGTAGATATAAAATCTAACAAAAGCGCCCTTGTGGCGTTTTTTGTTTATTGATAGCATGCATTAATACTTCCTAAACCCATGATCCAAAGTGGATTAACAACAACTCAGTCGTAGGTACCATTTCGTGAATTTTATAAGCCAATTATCTTTAAACCAAAGAGCATGGCAATTGCTCGCCATTAGCGCATTATGTTTTGAACTCATCGCATTATATTTTCAATATTTTATGGGGCTTGAGCCTTGCATTATGTGTATTTATCAACGAACGGCAGTATGGGGAATATTCTTAGCTGGTGTTATTGGCGCATTCGGTTGCCAACACTTGGTGATGCGTATTGTCGCTTACGGTTTATGGGCTACAGCGGCTATTTGGGGCTTTATCATTGCTTTAGAGCATGTTGATATGCAATCTTCAACTATGTCATTTTTGTTTAGCTGTGAAATAGTACCAAACTTTCCTTCATGGGCGCCTTTGCATCAGTGGTTACCTGCTTTATTTGAAGCCAGTGGTGATTGTGGTGATATTAAGTGGGATTTTTTAGGTTTTAGTATGCCACAAGTTATGCTGGTTATATTTGCAGCTTATAGCACTGCCTTTACTATCGTTTTGTTAACAAGATTACTAAAAGAAAAAATGCTTTAATAATTAAGCAACAGTGACCAATACTTATGTTATTGGTCACTGTTAACCCTTGAGCTTATCCAAGCTATCTAACATAGCAAAACTCTATACACTTATATTTCAGCTTAGTTCATTGCTTTTAAAGCAGTAATAAATAACAGGTAATTCCCACTAAACAGGCAATAATAAAGCTCAGTACAGCCCCTTCTTTCACCATATGTTGAATTTCTATTTCACCCGTTCCATAAGCAATAGCATTTGGAGCCGTTGCTACTGGTAACATAAAAGCACAACTCGCACATATTGCTGCAGGTACCATTAACACCTTGGGATCGTAGCCTGAAGCAATGGCCGCTGCCGCTAAAATTGGCATCAATAAAGTTGCCGTTGCGGTATTACTGGTTATTTCTGTTAAATAAGTAACCACCAAACAAATAGTCACAATCATAATGATTGCTGGTAAATTGGAAAATGTAGCAAGCCACTGACCCAATAAGTCACTTAATCCAGATGCTACAAAACCTTTAGCTAATGCAATACCACCAGCAAATAGTAATAGCATCCCCCAAGGAATAGTTTTGGCGCTGTCCCAATCCAATAAGCGAGAGCCTTTTCCGTTCGGTACGATAAACATCAATACAACGGCAAATAATGCGATGGTACTATCGCCAGCTATTTCAACGCCGAAAATACCGCTCCAACCGCCAAAAGGTTCTGAACGGGTTATCCATGCAAGTGCTGTTAGCCCAAAAACCCATAATGTGCGAGACTCTTCTACACGCCAAGCCCCTAATTCTGGTAAATGTATCTCTTGTTCAAGCTTAACGTTTCTAGTTAACCAAAAAGCCATAATGGGCACCGCTAGAACGACAATAGGTACGCCTATTTTCATCCATTCTAAAAAGCCAAACTCAATGCCTGTTTGTTCCTCGTAAATCCCCATAAAAATAACATTTGGCGGTGTACCAATCGGTGTACCAACACCACCAACATTGGCGGCATATGCAATACCAAGAATTAAAGCCACTTTAAGCTTCTTATTGTCAATATGTTTGAGAATAGCCAAAGCTATGGGTAACATAATGAGGGTTGTTGCAGTGTTAGAGATCCACATACTTAAAAATGCACTTGCTACCATAAACCCTAGCACCATGCGCCTGCCACTATTTACGCCAACCATTCTCACCATGTAAACAGCTAAACGTTCATGTGCCCCACTTTTTTCTATAGCTTTTGAGAGCATAAATGCGCCCATAAGCAACAATATGACGTGGCTTCCTAAAGCAGATGCGACCGTTTTGTGATCAACAACGCCAAAAAGTGGCAACAAGGCAAATGGCACTAATGATGTTGCGGGTATAGGCAGTGCTTCAGTAACCCACCAAATTACAGTTAACAGGGTAATAGCCGCGGCAACAGATGCTTTGCTCTCCATGCCTAAGGCTTGTAAGAAGAAGTAGAAACATATTGCTAAAATAGGCCCCAATGGAATGAATAATTGTCGAGTTACTTTCATAAATTTATTCTATTTTTTATTATTTATTATTTATTATTTATTATTTATATCTACGGTTTTGACTTGTTTTTTTGATAACAAACCAATTCATTAATTTGCAAAACGATGTTATTTATAGGTTTTCAAATATTGGCTGGCATGTTGCCATGTAGTATTACTTTTTAATGAAGACCAAGGGTTATTATCTTTTTTCAATAACTTTTTAAGTCGTTCACTACTGATTGATAAGTTTGAAATATTGGCATTATCGAGTACATCAACACAACCGTTTCGGTTGTTACACAATAACAACATATCGCAACCAGCATCTTGTGCTGCTTCAGCGCGTTCAACATACCCACCCGCACTTGCGGCACCCTGCATAGATAAATCATCACTAAAAATCACACCATTGAAGCCAAGTGTTTCTCGTAGAATGTCTTGTAGCCAATAACGAGAAAACCCAACAGCTTGGCTGTCAACGTCAGGAAAAATAACATGTGCAGGCATAAGAGCATCAACTTTTTGTTTAGCAATAAGTTGCTGAAAAGGCACTAAGTCTTGTTGAAATATTTCTGCTTTTGAGCGTGTATCTATAGGTAAATCGACATGTGAATCGGCTTTAACACTACCGTGACCAGGGAAATGTTTACCTGTTGCTTTCATACCCACTTGATGTAAACCATTAATAAAAGCTTCAGCTAACTCAGTTACATATTGAGGTTGTTGATGAAAAGAGCGATCGCCTATAACGTCACTAATATTATTAATATCCAGTACAGGTGCAAAGCTGATATCAATACCAACAGCTTGCACTTCTAATGCCATTAATATCGCACTTTGTTTAGCAAGTTCTTTCGCTAAATCAAGATTAGCATCTGACATTTGCCACAATTTACCCATTGCCGGGATCAACGAAAAGCCATCTCGAAAGCGTTGTACTCGACCACCTTCGTGATCTACGGCAATTAACATGGGCTTTTTGGCGGCAACACGAATTTGTTGGTTTAAATCAGCAATTTGTTCAGGTGATTGATAATTGCGCGTAAATAATATTAAACCACCCACTAATGGATGTTGAATAATTTCTTTATCTTCTTGAGACAATGATGTGCTTTGCACATCAAGCATGACTGGACCCATAACAACACTTTGAAAAGTTAAGATGCTGCTACTCTACCTAAATAACATCAATAAACAAAGTTGCTAGGCTAAATATATCAATTATCAGCCTAAGTTTTTTTGCTACCTTAAGTGATTTGAAAATATGCTATCAACAAGCTCAACACAACGTGAAAATACATTACGTTTTCAAAGAAAGTGGTTAATCGTTAATTTTTTCAGGCATAGGAGCACCAACACCTGCAGCTACATAAGGGATCACATTTCTGATCACATCTGATATTTGTAACTCACGTTCGAAATCACTTTTCGCAATATCGATTAACGCATCACTTGATGACATAGTGAAAACCACCGTCCCCATAGTAAAGTGCAATCGCCAAAACATCTCTTCAGCACTTAGTTCTGGGTAGGCTTTTTGTACGGCGATGACAAAATTATCAATTACACCGGGGTATTGAGTAGTTAAAAACCAGCGTAAAAAACCCTGACTGTCGGTATAACCTCGACCGAGTAACTGGAGAAAATTACTTGTACCGTTATTTTTAAAATCATTTAATGATAATAATGGATCAATAAAAGCAGAAAACACTTCAATTAAACTTGGTGACTCTTGCTCACAAACTTCAGTTAAGGCTAGCTCTAACCGCGGAGATAACTCGTTCATGTACCGTGACATAACGGCTTTAATTAATTCCTTTTTCGAACCAAAGTGATAATTAACTGCGGCTAAATTTACTTCAGCCTGACTGGTGATTTCACGCAGAGAGGTGCCATTAAAACCTTTATCTGCAAACAAGCTTTCTGCTGCATCTAGTATTTTATTCTTCGTACTCATAAATAAATAGCGCCGTAATTCTGGTTTAATAAAAAATTAATACAAGCAGTTTAAACAAGCGTTTAAAATAACGCAACTCAGAATAAAAACCTTATAATATAAAAGACAAGAAAAGCCTTAAATGTTTATGTTAACAATAGTTAGTTTACAAATTATTACTCGCTCAAAACTAGAAAATAGATAACAATATTATCCTTACTTATAACGTTTAAATTATTTTGTTGGCTTTTATTAAGTTATCTCACTCCACTTACCTTATAACTAAGGCTTTAACCGTTATATGATTACAAAGTTTTACACAAAAAACACAGTTAAAAACACCTAAAATAGCTATTATATTTTGGCGTTGCATGAAGAGCTTTGTGAAACGCAAATTTCATACTTTCCCTAGTATATTTATATAATGGCTCAGCATCCCTTTCGCTGAGCTTTTTTTTGTCTAAAATTTAGTAACTTCAGGATTTTACCCTATACACAGCACCAACAGAGCAATTCTGTTGCCAAGATACTCATCTCAAACTACACTAATCAAGAATTTATATTAAGTTGACTAAATCGCGAAATAAGCGCTAACAAAAATAAAATGGATACTTATGAAACCAACGTTTAAATTAACCACAGCAGCGATTATAGTTGCCACTAGCTTAAGTGCCTGTAATGGCGAGAAAGTAGTAAAAATTGACACTAAAGCCACTAGCCAACCTAGCAAAACGTTAACCATGAAAGATGCGGATAAATTTTTGGCCACGACTGAGAAGGAATTAATTCAACTTAATACCGTAGGTGCTCGTGCCGCTTGGATCAATGCTAACTTTATTACTGAAGATACTTCTGCGCTAGCCGCCGCTGCCGATCAAAAATCGACTGAAGCTGGTGTTCGTTTTGCCATGCAAGCGGCTAAGTTTGATGCTGTTGAAGTCAATACAGATCAACGCCGAAAGCTGAATATATTAAAACAAAGTTTAGTGATGCCAGCCCCTCAAGATGCTAAAAAATCAGCAGAATTATCAAAAATTGGTGCTGAACTAAATAGCATGTATGGCAAAGGAAAATATAAGGCTGAATCAGGTGAAACGTTAAGCTTAGGCCAAATGACGGCAACAATGGCAACGTCACGTAACTACGATGAGTTATTAGAAATGTGGCAAGGCTGGCGAACAATTAGTCCTGACATGAAACCTCTCTATATTCGACAAGCAGAATTGGGTAACGAAGGTGCACAAGGTTTAGGCTATGAAGACTTAGGCGCAATGTGGCGTTCTAATTACGATATGTCAGCAAATGAATTTGCCACAGAACTTGACCGCTTATGGGGACAAGTTAAACCTTTATATGATGATCTGCATTGTTATGTGCGCACAGAGCTAGGCAAAACTTATGGTGAAGATAAAGTACCACAAGATCAACCTATTCCTGCGCATTTACTGGGTAATATGTGGGCTCAATCATGGGGTAATATTTACGACTTAGTTGCGCCAGAAAATGCCGATCCAGGCTATGATCTTACCAAACAACTCGCCGCAAATAATTACGACGAAATTAAAATGGTAAAAGGAGCTGAAAGCTTTTTCACATCGCTTGGTTTTGAAGCCTTACCAGAAACATTTTGGCAGCGCTCATTATTTACTAAACCTGCCGACAGAGATGTTGTTTGTCATGCATCAGCATGGGATTTAGATGCTAAAGACGATATTCGCATTAAAATGTGTATACAAAAAACGGGTGAAGATTTCTCAGTTATACATCACGAATTAGGGCATAACTTTTATCAACGCGCATACCAAAACCAACCAGTTTATTATCAAAACAGTGCTAACGACGGTTTTCACGAAGCCATTGGTGACACTATAGCCCTTTCGGTAACACCTAAGTACTTAAAAGAAATTGGCTTAATTAACACCATTCCAGATGAGTCTAAAGATATTGGTTTACTCATGAAAATGGCATTGGATAAAGTTGCCTTTATTCCTTTTGGTTTAATGGTCGATCAGTGGCGTTGGAAAGTTTATTCTGGTGAAGTTACTCCTGAAAATTATAATACTGCTTGGTGGGAGTTACGTGAAAAATACCAAGGTGTTAGAGCACCAGTTGAGCGTAAAACAAATGCCTTTGATCCCGGCGCTAAATATCATGTTCCCGGTGGCGTGCCTTATTCACGTTATTTCTTAGCCCATATACAGCAGTTTGAATTTCACCGCGCCTTGTGTGATATATCAGGTAATACCGCCCCTATTCATCGTTGTTCTATCTATAACAATAAAGATGCCGGTGCCGCTCTAAATACTGTACTTGAAATGGGTTCAAGCCAACCATGGCAGCAAGCCTATAAAGTGCTAACGGGCAATGAGCAAATGGATGCAACTGCCATTTTGGATTATTTCGCACCATTACACACCTGGTTGAAAGATAAAAACCAAGGTAAACAGTGTGGCTTTTAACATTTAACTAGCACGATTAAAAAGCCGTTAAATCTTATGATTTAACGGCTTTTTGCTATGTTTGCTAAACAACTTTACGACATTTTATAGAAAACAATACTTTAGTTTATTCCTTACGATAAACTATTGCTTATCAATGAAATAACGCTAACTCTTTTTTTATTAGTTCTGAAGTGCCATCATTTTTTGTCGGTTTGTGTTTTGTATTTTCACGTTTTTTATCGATATTGGCTAATCTGACTGGCAAGGCCTTAGCCATACTTGAAATACCGACGCCGCTCATAGTTACCCTAAAATTAGCCCAATCCATTTTACTCCATTTGTCATTGGCAAAGTCTCCAGCATCTCTGGTAACTTTACTTCGCAAAAAGTCATCATAATCACTGATCCCTATGTAATCTCTAGCACCAACAGCAATACTTAGGGTGTCTATATTTGCATCAAGGTCAACATCAGAGATAAAAGCACTTAAATCAAGGTTTTCGATGTTAGGCACTTGGCCTGAAGTCGGCGCATAAATGTACCAGTCAAGAATAGACCCCATATAGCTAGAAGCACTAATACTCACATTCATAAAATCAAGTTCACCCGCATAAGAAATAGCATAACTACCGGTTTCACTGGTTAGTACCTCAAGCAATTCAACATAATTTATTGGCAATAAGGGTAAATCAAATGTTTGATTTATATTGGTAGTGGCGATATTTGAGTATCTTAAAATATAGGCACGATCAATGTCAGGAATCTCATAAATATCTTCAAAGCTATACGCTGCTATTGAATAGAATTCAGCTTGTTCAACCGGATAACTATATACGTTAGAACTTGCATCAAATGCAAAACTAATCAAATGATGATTGTCATCTATAAAAGCTGATACTTGTCGGTAAGAGTCAGGCGAAACAATATTAACGGGTTGGCCCCGAAGCTCTGCACTAACTGAAGAAGCTTGTTGAATATTTTCTATTACCGCGGCATATGACTCTGCCGGATTTATAAAATCTATAATTGTTGTAACAAGCGGAGGCTTTTCACCAACTTTACTACATTGTTCAATACCTTCTATTTCTGAATACCCAACATAATTTAAAATATTACTATGACGTTGCGCACCGAATAATTCTGCATCACCAGTATCTGCGGGTCTATCTGGGACATTAACTGATAAAGTGTTTTGAAAGCAATTACAAAGGCTGGTATCACCGGAACTAGTGTAAACAGTACCCAGATCAATTATCGGATGGTCAATATAGGTTCTAATATCGAAAGGCTTGACACCTGACACTTCATCAACCCCTCGCAATAATACAGAAATTGTTTCTGTATTATTGTCTGTTTCATAGCTCATGCTACCGTTTGCGTCAGCCAAAATGACCTCTTTATTTGAATAGTCATTATTGTGAATGATCAGCGCAGCGTCAGTGGCAATACTTGTATTCCCACACGCATCTACGTTAAGTGCTTTTACTGAAATTGATGCCCTTGGAGTATTGTTTGATGTGTTATCTTTTTGTGTGACTTCAGTATCAGAATTTTCTGATGACCCGCCGCACGCAGCAAGTAATACAACAAGCGTTGCATAGATAATATTACGATTCATTTTAAGTCCCTTTAAAAATTATAATTTCGGTATAAGAGTGATTAGTCGTACTCTATATCATAGAAAAACTCCCATCATGGTGAAAAGCTTCATCACACCTACCACTTTAATAATAGAAAACAACCACATTAAAGCAACATCAAATGACTAAAATTTTAAGACTTCTGATTACGTTTTGTAGTAGTAATATTAATCAATTTTGTGAATATTATGCTAATCCTTAGTGCTTTTAACTATTAGAGAAAAAAACAAAAGGATAATCCATTGATTAATATGGCTTTAATTTATGGCCAGTTCTTTGCTACTATCTATTAATAAACGATTAACAAATACCAACAAAGACAAGGGAATGACCCCATGACAGTAATTCTTGAAGATCGACCAATTGAACAAGTACGGGAAGAAACGATAGATCAGTTAATATTTAACTATAGCCACGGCGTTATTTCGGCAGAAGCGTTCGAGCGTCGATTAGATCAAGCAATGAACAGTAATACTCACCAAGAAATAGTCGACCTTGTGGCTGACCTTACACTCAAGGCAGATACTAACTACAGTAATAAGAAAGAACATCAATTTACGCCAAGCTATACCTCAGGAGATGTTGACGACACCCTGCACCTTAAGAGTATGCTAGGTAATGTCGAACGAAGTGGTCAATGGTTAGTACCTAAAATTATTACAGTAAATAACATTTTGGGTGAAGCCGTTCTCGATTTTACCGATGCTATTTTTCAGCATCAACATATCACGATTAAATTAAACTGTATTCTTGGTAGTAGCAAAGTCTATATACCAGAGAATGTTAACGTGGTTTGTAAAAGCTATTGCATCATCAGTAGCATCGAAAATAAAGCCCCTTCGATGGCAAGTAGACAAGCGCCTATTATTACCATTGAAGGTAAAGTCGTTTTAGGGTCATTAAATGTCGAAATTAAAAGGACCATTAAAGAGAAATTTATCGCTTTCGCTAACAACCTAAAGTCCGCTTTTGATGTTGATAAGTAAATTGGATAGGTAGCAGGATAAATAAGTTATAAGTTTCTACCTAAAACAGCGAATCATCTAAAGCTTAATTAAAATGGCATGATTAAAACGAACCAATAAAACTTGCCACCGAATCTATAAAACTAAAAAAGCCAAACTATGTTTGGCTTTTTTCATTGAACAGTAAAGTTTTAAAAGGGTTAGTTAGCTTTACACCCAAAAGTGAAATCACTTAAAAACTAAGAATTACAACAAACCAAACGCCGACATTAAGCTTCGTCCGCTCAAAAGTAGAGTCACCAAAATAACAGCAACAGCTGCAATGTTTTGCCAGCGATTATTTCGGTATTCCCCTAACGCTTGAGTATTAACAATCCATAATAAAAATATACTGATCAAAGGTAGAAGCAGGCCATTCGCAATTTGCGCAAACCAAATGATGGTTACCGGTTTAAAGCCAGCACTACTGATTAGCACGCCTAAAATTAAGATAATTATCCACGTTAATCTAAAGCCAAAGCCATTTAAGCTTTTATCTAAATTTAAAATACCGCTCAATGCAAAAGCCGCAGCTAAAGGCGCTGTAATAGCTGATGATATACCTGCAGCGAAAAGTCCAAAGCCTAAAAATATACTGGCAGCGTCACCAAACAATGGTTGTAAAGATGGCGCAATATCTGCGGCGCTTTGCAAATTAATTTGTTTACCAAAAAACGCAGAAGCAGCGGTGGATAAAATAGCTACTGAGATTAGGGCCCCCAGAGGAATGGAAACAAACAAATCTTGTCGAGCCTTTGAAATGTCTTTTACTGAATGCCATTTTTTACTTGCTGTGGAAGCATGTAAAAATAAATTATAGGGGACTACTGTAGTACCAATAAGTGCAATAACGGTGAGGGTTGCGCCTGTAGGTAATTCAAAGGCAATAAAACCTTTACCTAGCTCAAGCCACTGTGGTTCACTTAAGAAGAACGTAACGATAAACGCCACACTCATCAAGCCCACCAAAAGTACTAAAGCACTTTCAATAACTTTGTAGCTACCCGTGATCAATAACAAAAAGGCAATTACACCAATCGATAATGGAAATAACCAATTAACGTAAGATACCTGCCAACCTAGTTGCTCAACCACACTAACCAAACCTAAACTTGCACCTGAGATATTACCACTTTGATATGCACCATTACCTACGACAATCGCACTAACGACTAGCATAACCACCAATGCCTTAATCAATGGTTGTTTAATGGCATGTCGAATGTTTTCACCTAAACCTTGCTGACTAACAATACCTAATCTTGCCGCCATTTCTTGTAGAACGAGGGTCGCAACCATAGCAAATAATAAAGCCCACACTAACGAAAGGCCATAATTTGCACCTGCCATTGATGCTGTAATAATAGTACCTGGACCAATAAACGCTGCCGTGACTAAAAATGCGGGCCCTATTTTTGGGAGTCTCATATTTGTCTACCTTGTGATTGTTATTATTTTTATATGTCGGTTGTACTTTTATTTATCATATCAATAAATGTTAAAAGATTTTAGTGAGATAAACTGTATTAATTAATGGCTTATCTTGTCATAAAGAAGATAAAAAGAAGCCCATTTTATTCATCTAATTAATAATGCTGTAAAAGTAAGTAGCCAAGTAATACTGCTTAATTACACAAATACCCTAGTCGCATCTTATAATTTTGATTAAACTACCGCAATTCACTGTTATAAGCCTATTGTTATGGAAAAACACCAGGAACTATTAATCGCCTTAAGAAAAGTGATTCGCGCGATTGATTTACATTCAAAACATCTTAATAAAACATCAGGCTTAACCAGTCCGCAATTATTAATTATGCTAGAAATTGACAAAGCCTCAGGTATAAATTCAAGCCAAGTGGCAAAAAATGTTAATTTAAGCCCTGCAACTGTCACTAATATTCTTGATAGGCTAGAAAACAAAAAGCTTATTTTAAGAGTACGTGACACACAAGATAAACGTAAAGTAGGTTTATATTTAACTGATGACGGTAAAGCATTATTACTTAATGCTCCACAAGCTTTGCAAGAACATTTTATAGAAAAATTTTCTAGCTTGGCTCAATGGGAGCAATCTCAATTGTTGTCTTCAATGGAACGATTATCAGAAATGATGAATGCGGATGAAATAGATGCCGCACCACTATTAGAGTTGCATGCAATGAGCGCCAGCAGTATAAATAAAACTGACGCCCCTAAAAGTTAACGCAATAAATGTAAAAAGTGTAAATGTTTATGGTATTGATCAATAACATTATTGATCACTGCCGTTTTTGACCAACCCATAATGTCATAATCTTGTCCACCTTCTCCTAAATGAACTTCAGCACGGTAGTAACTTTGTTCATCTTCATCTTCGTCTATTTCAACAACAAAGTCAGGCTGTGAATGCTTACGCGCAAGCACACGATAGACAAACTTTTGTTCTTCTCCATGATCAACCAGTAAACTCAGTCCATCTTCTTGGGAAACAACCACATTAATCTGATTTTTTTGTAACTCTTCAGCAACAGACTCAAAAGCAGGTAAAACCGTTTGACTGATAAACTTGTTCACATTGCTTTTATTAGGATAATCAACAATATTTTTTAACCGTGCTTGCCAACTATCGTTACTTAAATTACTGGTATTACTGGCATAAGGAACTGCGGCTATGAGTTGGCTTTCTTGCTTAAAAGCCTCAACCCTCAACGCTTTAATTAAGCCAACAATAGCAAGCAGTAATACCACAGCAAAAGGTAATGCACTTGCAATAGTCATGGTTTGTAATGCATTAAGTCCGCCAGCAAGGAGTAAAATAGCAGCCACTAAGCCTATGCCTATGGCCCAATAAACACGCTGCCATAACGGTGTATTATTACTGCCATGCGAACACAGCATATCTACAACCATTGCGCCCGAGTCGCATGAGGTGACAAAAAATATTACGATCATTAACACACTGAAAAAAGACAGTAATGTTGATAATGGGAAGTTCTCTAAGAAAACAAATAACGCCACTGAAGAGTCTTTACTAACCATTTCACCTAGTTCAACAACGCCTTGGTTATGCACTAAATCAATGGCACTATTGCCAAAGATAGTCATCCAAAATAATGTAAAAACGGTGGGAATTAGCATCACGCCAACAATAAACTCTCTAATCGTTCGACCACGAGATATTCTCGCAATAAACAAACCGACAAAAGGTGCCCAAGCCAACCACCAACCCCAGTAGAATATTGTCCAACCACCTATCCATTCGGTTTTCTTATAAGCGAATAAGTTAAACGTGTTATGAACTATATCAGCGAGATAATCGCCTATATTTTGTAAGTAAGCTTGTAGTAAAAATACCGTAGGACCCAGCACAAAAATCAATACTAATAAAATAACGGCTAAAACCATATTCGTTTCAGAGAGTATTTTAATGCCTTTATCTAAGCCAGTAGCAACAGATATAACGGCAAGTCCGATGATACCTGTCATGATAATAATTTGATTGGTAGTAGAAACATCAATACCAAATAAATAACTAAAACCAGCATTAACTTGAGATGCGCCTAGCCCTAAAGAAGTAGCAACACCAAAAACAGTACTGACAACGGCAAAAACATCAACTAAATGTCCTGGCCACTGATAAATTCTATCTCCAATAAGTGGATATAAGGCAGAACGTAATGTTAAAGGTAAGTTATGTCGATAACTAAAATAAGCAAGTACTAAGGCAACAATGGCATAAATTGCCCAAGCATGAAGACCCCAATGGAAAAAGGTCATTTTCATTGCTTCTTGAACCGCAGCAACAGAGCCAGTTTCAGCTGTAGGTGGCGACAAATAGTGCATTAGAGGCTCTGCTACGCCAAAAAACATCAAGCCAATGCCCATTCCTGCAGCAAATAACATAGAAAGCCAAGTCAACATAGAGTAATCAGGGGTGGCATGGTCTGGTCCTAAGCGAATATCACCATAACGAGAGAACCCTAAAAAGATCACAAAAAAGAAAATGAATGCAACGGTTAACACATAAAACCAACTGCCATTATCAACAATGCTGGACTGTATAATACTAAACAAACTTTGTGCCTGTTTAGGTAATGCGGCGGTATATAATAAAAGAGCAATAATAATAGCTGAAGCGCTAACAAATACTTTTTTATTTAATTGACTACTAGCGGATAAAGACAAAGCCTTCCCCTTATTTTTATTTGTATTGATATTATATCTTGTTAATCAAGCTGTAAATAGCCTCCAATGTAAACAATAGTTAGTTTTACCCTTTCTCGTAATAAACCGCTATTAGTTATGTTTTTTGTAAACAAATGTATATTTTGTTAACATAGGAGCAGTCCAAATATAGTTAGTGCTCTAACTATTACAATAATTAGAACACTAACTATATTTGACAACTTATCTACCAAAAAAAAACACCTAGGGAAAATCTATATGAAACTTACTAAACTGCATTGTGCAGTGCTAACAGCACTAGCATCGTCAGGTACTATTTACGCAGAAGAAACTACAAAGAAAGCATCAATAGAAACTATTGAAGTTACCGCGACTAAACGCTCAGAGTCAATTCAAGATGTACCTGTTACGGTTACAGCATTAACAGGTAACAGCCTAGAAATATTAGGTGTTTCTAATTTCGATCAATATGTAGAATTTTTACCAAATGTAGTTTTCCAAGGCACAGGCCCTGGTCAAAATGAAATTTATATTCGTGGTGCAGCAACGACTCAAACCAATATTTCTGTTTCATCAGTACAAGCTTTGCAACCGTCTGTTGCCTTTTATTTAGATGAACAACCTGTTTCAATGCAAGGTCGTAACTTAGATATTTACGCGACTGATGTTGAGCGTATAGAAGTACTTCCGGGGCCACAAGGCACACTTTTTGGTGCTAGCTCACAATCGGGTACTGTACGCTTAATTACTAACAAGCCGACACATGATGGTTTTGCTGCAGGTTTTGATACCAGCACTAGCTTCACCAAAGGCGGCGATATGAGTAACTCGGTTGAAGCATATTTTAATATGTCTTTAACTGACAATCTTGCTGTGCGTGTTGCAGCTTATAACGACCATCAAGGTGGTTGGATTGATAATATTCAAAACGACCCAAGCAATGGTGGTTATACCGGTAGTGCCATAGTTATTGATAGAATCTCAGCTGGTTTCTCTAAATTAGCAGATCCTGCAAACACGCCAGTTAATATACCGCAAAATGATGCATTAGTAGAAGATGACTTCAACACTGCTGATTACTCGGGCGCACGTTTCGGTTTATCTTATATGATTAACAACGAGTGGGATCTTCTTGTTCAACATACTCAACAGTCTCTTGATACTGAAGGTGTGTTTTCTTACGATCCTAACCTTGACGGTGAAACATCAACCAACCGTTTCACACCTGAAAACAACAACGATGACTTTGGTTTAACTACTTGGACATTAGAAGGTCGTCTTGAACACCTTACTGTTGTTTATACTGGTGGTTATTTAGACCGTGATATCAACTCAACTATTGATTACACCGGTTACACTAATGGTGGCCAATTCTCTTCTTATTACGTTTGTAATTATGCAAGTGCGCCTGATGTACAAGAGTGTTTTGACCCAACTAAGTTTTACAAAGAAGAAACAAGTAGCTCACGCACAACGCACGAATTACGTATGAATACTTCAGCTGAAAACCGCTGGCGCGTTACGGCTGGTGTTTTTTATGACACGCAAGAGCTATCAACTGTTGGTCAATTTAAAATAGCCAACACTGAACTTTTCCCTAACCTAGCTAGAGAATTAGCAGGTACTGAAGGAATTAACAGTAATGGCGGTCCTTTCTCTTCTGAAGTGAGCTTTGTTAACGATGTTACACACACTATTGATCAAATCGCCGTATTTGGGCAATTAGAGTACGACATTACTGATACGGTTACCGCAAGTTTTGGTGCACGTTGGTATCAAATTGATGACATTTATAAAGGCGCTACAACTACCGCTGATGTAAGTGGTCGATTACGCGCATTCGGCGACGGTAGCGATGCTGCTTTAACTGAATTTTTTGGCGCTGATGAAGCCGCAGCTATCCAAGCAGCTATTGCTAGTGGTCAATTAGAAACTGACTTACTTGATAGCAACGGTAAGCTAACGGTTGATGACACTATCATCAAAACCTCTATTGACTGGAAAATAAATGACGATGTAATGGTATTTGCATCATATTCAGAAGGCTTTAGACCGCCGGTTACTAACCGTGTTGGTGGTGGTTCTGCTGCTAACCAAGAAGGTGCATTTGAAGGTTTCCGTATACCTGTTTACTCAACAACAGATAGCTTAGATAACGTTGAAATTGGCTTTAAATCAACTTTACTTGATCAAAGCCTGCGCTTTAATGCCACAGCTTATTATTCAAAAATATCTGATCTACAAACTTCTCGCTATGACCCAACAAACATCAGCTTTTTAGTATTTACTGACAACGTTGGTGATGCAGAAATTAAAGGTATAGACGGTGATTTTAGCTGGGTAGCTACAGATAATTTAGTTATATCTGGTGCGTTTAGTTTAATTGATACTGAGTTAACGTCAATCAATGCACAACTTGACGGCATTGCGCCTCCAGAAGGCAGTAGATTACCTTATTCAGCTAAATTTTCAGGTAACTTACAAGCACAATACTTCTACCCTATTTCGGGAGATATGACAGGCTATGTAAACGGTTCAATTAGTTATACCGGCGAAAGACTTGCGGGTATGGTGATGGACGCTTATATGATTGAAGATGCTACCAATTTAATCTATGGCACAGGCTCTGGTTTAAGCATTGAAAAAGAATCTGACGTATTTTCTGGTGTTAATTACCAAGATAGTAACGGCGAAACCTTTGCAGGTGGTCGTTATGTGCAAGATAGTTATGTTTTGGCTAACATAAGCTTTGGTGTTACAAACGACGAATGGAAAGCTGAGTTTTTCATCGACAACTTAACAGATAAAAGTGCAATATTGTATGTTGATACTCAACAATACACGCCAAAAGTTGTATCTAACAGACCACGTACTATTGGTTTTAGATTCTCTTACGACTTTTATTAAGCTGTAATCGAAATCTAAAAAGTTAATATGATCGAAATAAAAACCGTTTGATATCTGTATCAAGCGGTTTTTTATTGTAAAGTACCCGCAAATCTAAAATATAAATAATACCCTCACTTGCTTCGGAGCTAAGTCATTGGACAATACATCTCACCCTTCAATTGAAAGCCAATTAAAATCAATTCAAAAATTAATCCAAGCGACAAAATTCGACGAAGCTATAAAACAATGTAAACAGCTACAAACGCAAAGCACAGACTCACAAGATAATATTGAGCTATGGTATTTAATTGCCGTTGCCCAGCGCTATGCAAAAACATTACCGCTGGCATTAACCAGTATTAATGAATTACTTAAACTTGAAAATAAACACAGTCGAGCAAATCAAGAAAAAGGCTTTATCTATTTAGCGTTAAATGAAACAACACTGGCTAAGAAATCGTTTGAAAAAGCTGTAGAGCTCAACCCAAGCTTAGTCGCTAGTTGGCAGGCATTGATTCAACTATACCGTGACGAAAATCAACAAAACAATATCCAAAAAGCGGCAAATCATCTAGAAAAACTAAAAAAACTTCCCCCGGCTTTACTCGCGGTTACTGAGTTAATGCATGAAGGTAAACTATTAAAAGCAGAGCAAATTTGTCGACACTTTTTACAAAACAACAAACGCCATGTTGATGGCATGTGTATGCTTGCTGAAATTGGCATAGAGCTAAAAATTTATGACGATGCCGAGTTTTTGTTAGCCAGTGCTCTCGAATTAGACCCAAACCATATTCATGCCCGTTCACTATACCTCAATTTACTTATCCGTTTAGGTAAATACAAAGTAGCAGCACAACAAGTTGAACCTTTACTCATAGCTCAACCTGACAATTTAAGTTTTAAAATAGCCAAAGCAAGTGCTTTAACAGGCTTAGGTGAAATAGAGCAAGCCATAAGCTTGTTTGAGCAAGTGGTTGCAGAAAACGATCAAGTGCCGGGTTTTCATTTACAGTTAGGCCATGCGTTAAAAACCAAAGGTGAAATTGAAAAGGCCATCTCTTCTTACCAAAAAGCTTATCAAATAAGTCCAAGTTATGGCGATGCGTTTTGGAGTTTAGCCAATACTAAAACCTATCGTTTTAGCGATAGCGAAATTGCTCAAATGCAAACTCAACAAAATAATGAAGATTTAGCATTACTTGATAGCATTCAACTACATTTTGCTACTGGTAAAGCCTTTGAAGATAGAAAAGACTATGATCAAGCCTTTAAATCCTACCAAAAAGGTAATGAATTACAGCATGCACATAATGGCTTTGATATAACGAAATTTGAGCAACAAGTCGCCGAACAAATTAAATATTGTACACCTGAGCTATTTAAAAACCGCGGCAACTTAGGGCTTAACGTGCCCGACCCTATTTTTATTTTGGGTTTACCACGTGCAGGCTCAACCCTACTAGAGCAAATATTGGCTTCTCATAGCCAAGTTGATGGCACAATGGAGTTACACAATATATTAGGCTTAGCATCAAGATTACGTGGCCGTAGTAAAAGCCAAAATGATGAAGAAGCACAATATC
The DNA here is from genome assembly GCF_014077595.1 of Colwellia sp. 6M3. Classification (NCBI taxonomy): domain Bacteria; kingdom Pseudomonadati; phylum Pseudomonadota; class Gammaproteobacteria; order Alteromonadales; family Colwelliaceae; genus Colwellia; species Colwellia sp. 6M3. The sequence goes on from NZ_JACGWF010000046.1 coordinate 28,346, forward strand.
CTAAAAATTTAGCTGAAATTAATCCCGACTATTTCAAGCGCTTTGGTCAACAGTTTATTGATGAAACACAAGTCTACCGAGAAAAAGCACCTTTATTTATCGACAAAATGCCAAACAACTTTATCCACATTGGCTTGATACGACTAATACTGCCGAATGCGAAAATTATTGATGCCAGACGCTCTCCTATGGCTTGTTGTTTTAGTGGTTTTAAACAGCTATTTGCTGAAGGACAAGATTTTAGTTACAACCTTGAAGATATTGGCCGTTACTACCAAGCATATTTAAAAATAATGGCGCACTGGGATGCCGTATTGCCGGGCCATGTGCTAACCGTGAACCATGAAGATGTAGTCGATGATTTAGAAAAACAAGTCAGAAGAATGCTTGATTTTGTAGGCTTAGAGTTTGAACAATCGTGTGTCGATTTTCATAAAACAAAACGTAACATCAAAACACCAAGTTCAGAGCAAGTTCGTCAACCTATATATAAAAGTGCCACTGAGCAATGGCGCTATTTTGAACCCTATTTAGGGCCATTGAAAAAAGTGCTGAATATCGACTAATTGACTAACTTACTAGAGATAAATAAAGTATTTCCGAGCTTGCAAAACAGCAAAGGTAAATACTTTAATTTCTACATAATTCTATTGTCTATGCCAGTGATTAGCACTTAACACTGGCAGTAAATAGTGTTAATTTTGCATACCTGATTGCATTTGGATTACCAGCCAATCCATTGATTATATTTCGAAATAAAATTATCTTAGCGCACCTCCTCATTAAATTTCCGGTCAAAACCTTTACGCTATTGCTTGGAGACTAAAATATATTTTGACCTTTAACCATCCATAATTTCCTTATTCTTTTCACTTTTTTTGCACAGTGTCTGCACATTTGTTTAGTACCTTCTACGGCACATCGCATTATGCCTCTTAATGCAATTGCACAATGCTTGAAAACAACCCTAGGATTTTTAATGTTAAATCGATTAAATTTAAGCTCTTCTCATACCTTGAGTAAAACATTACGACGAAATATTCTTGTTATCACATTAGGTTCATTACTTTTGCTAACTGCTTGTGGAGGCAGTGATAGCTCAATTGACGAGGAAGTCGTCGAAGATATTATTGCAGAAATACCGACTGATACGTCGACTGAAATTACTGATACTGACTTTGTTGCAACTGATTGGACTGAAGAAACTCATAGTAAGAACGTCGATCCAAATTTCGAAGAAGTGTTTGACGATAACCAAGTGAAACGTTTGGATTTTGTCGTCACTGAAGAACGTTGGCAAAGTATGCTTGATGATATGACGGCAACCTATGGCGAATTTGGTCAACGCTCTAATAACAACGGCTTAATTGATAGCGATGAAAATCCAATATTTGTGCCCGCTGACGTCTATTATCAAGACACTCAATGGTACCGAGTTGGAATTCGATTTAAAGGTAATTCCTCGCTACAAAGCAGTTGGCAAGCAGGTATTTTGAAACTATCTTTTAAGTTAGATTTTGATGAGTTCGAAGACGATTACCCACAAATTGATAACCAGCGTTTTTATGGTTTCAAAAAATTCAGCTTAAAAAACAACTTTGACGACGAATCTCTTTTACGTGAAAAAGTGGCATCTGACGTATTTAAAAAAGCTGGCCTAGCAGTATCTAATACCGGGTTTTACACCCTCTATGTTGATCATGGCAATGGTCCAGAATACTTTGGTTTATATACCTTAGTTGAAGAAATTGACGATACGCTTATCGAAACGCAGTTTACGAGCGATGATGGCAATTTATATAAGCCAGAAGACGGCGGTGCAAACTTTGCTGAAGGTTCGTTTAACGAAGAGAATTTTGAGAAAAAGACTAACGAAGATGATGAAGACTGGTCTGATATAATCGCACTTTTTGATGCATTACATGACGATACAGCAACCACAGCGCCTGCAACATGGAGAGAAAACCTAGAGGCTGTTTTCGACGTTGATGGATTTTTAAAGTATCTAGCAGTCAATGGCATTATTCAAAATTGGGATACCTATGGCAGAATGACTCATAACTACTATCTGTATAACAACCCTGAAACATCAAAACTAACCTGGATCCCGTGGGACAATAACGAAGCATTGCAAGAAGGAAAGCAAGGTGGAGCGTTAAACCTAGATTTTTCTAATCTTGATTCAAGTAACTGGCCATTAATTGCAAAACTATATGCTGATGATGTTTACAAGACTCGCTATAACGATTATGTATTGGCAGTGATAGGCGATTCGTTTAATACTAATAGTATGCAAGCCGCTTATGACAGTTATTCTGCACTTATTGAACCTTATGCTACAACTGAAATATCGGGCTACTCTTATTTGGAAAGCAGCAATGACTTTTACAATGCAGTTGAGCAACTTAATCAACATGCACAAAGTCGAGCTGAAGCAGTTGAAGCATATTTGAATAGTCAATAAATTGTTTATACTAATCACGTAAAGTCAGCTGGGGTATTCTATTAAAATCATATAAATACCCCATTAACTCAAACCCTGAATAATCAAAGCCTAAATACTCAATGAGCGGAGATTGTTCGGTGAATGAAAATTGCAAAGCACTTTATGTAAAAACGCTTTAGCACTTGCAAGCGTTGCTAGCTTTAGTAGCGCTCAGAGTGCAGTCGACTAAAACCTCGGAGGTAAAGTACCTTCCGGAAAATCAAGAGATTGACCCATTTTGTCCTGACACCGTAAAGGAAAAGGCTGAATAGCGCTCTTTCCAAGCTATTAATTACCAGTCGCTTTATCAAATATTACAGCCTTTAGCGTAACTCGTTATCACCAACACAAATCCAACACCCTAGAGCCCTTATTTGTCATTCTAGAGTTCTTATTTAATCGTATTTATTAGCTTAAATTTTTATTAATTTAAATATTCCACATCTGCATTTTTTTTGCACATTCATCTTATATACTCATGTCACGCTGGTATTTAAAGAGTTAAGAGAGTGTTATGAAGTTTATTATTGGTTTTATTTTATTATTCGTGAGTATTTTTAACGTTACCGGACAAGAGATGGTTATGGACCACTCTCATATGCCAATTAATGTTCCAACTAATGCAAAAATCCCGGCTTTAAGTCTACACCTGAGTAAAGATGCTATGTCTGGATATAACTTAACATTACAGTTACAGCGTTATGAGTTAATGCCTCCTCCGGAAGGCTTCTCAATGGCTGATTTAATGTCTGCCACCATTTCTCCCTCTTCGGGCTTTATTGAGGGCCATGCTCATTTATATATTAACGGGGTTAAAATTCAACGCATATACGGGGAAAACATACACTTACCTGACAGTTTATTTAAATCTAGCGTTAATACTATTTCGGTCACATTGAATAATCATGGGCATATGTATTGGGTTGCTAAAGACAAAAAGGTAGTTGCTACTCTTTATGTAGATCAAGATAAAACGCCTTTTGTTACCTATATATTTGAAAGTTTTCCGATTAAGAAAATAAATCAATAATCAACTGAGTTTTTTTGGCCATGTGCACTTTGTTTACACATTCATATTCTACAATCATTACGACTTATATATTAGGACAGTAAAATGATAAAAAATACTTTTTTAAAATACGCATTTAGTAGTGTGTTGCTATTGGCTTTAACAGCTTGCGGTGGCTCATCAACTGATGATACTACTACTGATAATACTACAGATAATTTAGCACCCGTTGTTGATGCAGGGCTTGACCAAACCGTTGATGAAGGAGCATCTGTAACATTAAACTTAACCGTAACAGATGACGACACTGTAACAGTAACCTGGTTACAACAGTCGGGTGTTAGTGTTATCTTGTCTGATACAAGTGCTAATTCACCAACCTTCA
>NZ_JACGWF010000083.1:0-17947 GCF_014077595.1 Colwellia sp. 6M3
GTGCATAGCTGTTAACCTTTTAAAATATTGTATAAAATTAAGTGTAATGACAAAACAATCTACTGTTTGCAAAGTTGTTAAAGTATTGAATAAAACAATGTGGAAAGTTTGTAATTTTAACGATAGTGTAAACTACTTTATTTTATAACAACTATGTTTTATTAAGATTTCAGCTAAATAGTAATTAAATAATGATCTCATGAAACAAAGTCGTCATAATTATATTCCGCTTTGTTGTTATCATCAGTTAATCAGCCATGGAAAAATATTGAAATATCTGAATTACCCATACATTAGCCGATTATTTTATACATATATTACATTACTTTTACTGGTAACTACGTCCAAAGTAATTGCAGCTGACCCGGGCATTAATTCAGGCACACATCTCAATATTATTGGTGTTGAAACAACCTTTAAAACTAATATTTATCGTAGTTTAAGCAGTAACGAAAATGTTATTCCTTTGTCTTTGCTTGGTTTCCCTCAATCTGACAATTATATTTTAAGTAAAGCGCGCAGTGCACTACAAGCATTAGGCTATTATCAGCCCGCTTTAACGTTGTCAGAAGATCAAAAAGGGAAGGTATTGAGCATTGAGCTAAATAAACCTGTTCGGTGGAATAACAGCAGTATTGCGCTCAATTGTGAAATAGAATCGAAAGAAATGTCACAGCTTGTCGCTAAACACCCGTTTACCAAGGATAAAATAATTAACCATGGCGATTACAGTCAATTTAAATCACGGGTACAACGTCAAGCACAAGAGTTAGGTTTATTAAATGCTACTTTTGCCAAAAGTGCTTTAAATGTTGATATAGCAGAACTACAAGCAAATGTTGATTGGATTTTTAATTGCGGCGCTCGATATACCATCCATAAGATCTCCATTGAAGGTACGGTTTTATCTCACGATTTAGTTAACAGTTATTCAACTATTCGTGAAGGTGATGCCTACAGCCAATTAGACATTGTTGCTAGTCAACAAGCACTGAACCGTTCTGGTTTTTTTAAATCGGTTGTGGTTGATCAGTCAGTCGACCATGCAACAAAAAGTGTCGATGTTAACCTTTCAATACTCGATACCGACAAGTATGAGCTTAAAACGTTATTAGGCTACGGTACTGATAGTGGAGGAAAACTTGGTGTTAGTTGGAGAAATAGAAGGGTAAACAACAGGGCACATCAATATGTTGCTTCTATCGACTTTAATGAAGTTAAATTAAATAAAGCTAATTTACATGCGACATTTCAGTATCAAATCCCGTTAGAAAAAGCCAGTAGCCAGTGGATAAACCTAGTCAGTTATGAGGTTAAAGATGAAGAAATTGGTCGCAGTAATATTTTAACTTTAGAGTCGGTATTAGCGAATAAAATTAATGCTCATTGGTCGAGTCAATGGTCTATTGTTATGGCACAAGAGCAACTAGAATCAGAAGCTGATGTAAACCAAAGTCTTAAATATATTGTTCCTTCATGGCAGACTAACTATTACAGTGTGACCGATCCCTTTTCGGCGGTTGAGGGCTGGCGTTGGCAAAGTATCATTCGATTTAGTACCAAGCAATTGAGCAATCCCGACATCGAATTTTTACAAACAGATCAGAAAGTAAAACGTATTTGGTCATTAAATGATGATTGGCGTTTACTGTTGCGCGCTCGTATCGGTTCAACACTAATGGATACCGAAGATTTTACGAGTTCAATGCCATCAACCTATCGATTTTTTGCCGGCGGTGACGTATCTGTACGTGGTTATAAACATCAAAGCTTATCGCCGACTGATAACGATGTATCCATTGGTGGTAAGCATATATTAACCTCGGGCATTGAAGTTGATTATTTATTTTATGAAAGCTTTCGTTGGGCGATATTTTCCGACCAAGGTAATGCTTTTAATGATTGGAAAGACTGGGAGTTGCAAAAGTCAGTTGGTACAGGCTTAAGGTGGGTTACACCGATTGGTGCTATTCGCCTAGATATCGCGAAGGCACTTGACGGAAATAAAGCATGGCGTTTTCATGTCACCATAGGGCCTGATCTATGAAACCGTTTAAAAAGAAAGCCATACTAACTTGGCTGAGCGTCGCTTTTACTGCGTTAGTGGCGATTATATTGTTATTACTAACCTGGTTTTATACCACGGAGTCAGGTCTACAATGGTTAGTCAATCGCGGTGCACAATTTCAACCCAAAGCGCTAAGCATAGGTAAAGTCAGTGGCACATTAAGCTCGCGTGTACAGCTATCAGAATTTAAGTGGCAACAACCTGAGACAAAAATTCACGTTACCGATATTGTTGTTGATTGTCAGTGGCTGTATTTGCTCGATAGGGTGGTCGTTTGCGATAACATCACGATAAATGCTTTCAATTTATCAAGTGATGGTGATAAAAAAACAGGTGAACCTCAAGCAATTTTACCTGCGTTAAACGCCGTTGAATTTCCTATTGAGATTAAGATCCAACAGGCAGCAATTAATACCATTAACTATCAAGTTATATCACCTGAAACAACAAATACTGCCAACAACAAACTTACCGTAAATGCCCAGTACAATATAAAGCAGTTAAGTTTGAAAAAATTGGCGCTTGTGGGCAATAAAGCCAGTGTTAGTGAATTAACGTTAACATATGACGAGCATAACCTTGCAGTATCTGGCTATGTTGATATGCGAAAAAAATGGCAACATCAACTCGGTTTAAGTGTACAAGGACCAAAGCTGTCGGTTAATGCAAAAACAAAAGGACGAATGAGTGAATCATCAACCTTAACCTTGCAGTTGCAATCGCCCAACCAATTATTAGTCTCTGCTGATTGGTATTATGATCAAGGTTTGTTTATAAAAAATGGCCGTTTAACCGCTGAAAAACAACAAGTGGCATTGAGCGATGACAACATAACTGTTGAAAAGTTGTCCGGTAAATTTGCTCTTAATTGGCCTGAACTTACCGCAAACTTACAAACTACCGCTACTTGGCAAGCATTTGAACCGATTAGTTTAGATGTTAATACAACGCTCGACAATGTACTTAATTGGCGCTCACATTTAGCCGTTTCTCTCTTGTTAAAAAGCGAACTTAAAGAAGCACAAATAGCCGCTTCAATAAAACAAGCCTTTCCAGACACAGTTAACCATAAAAGTTCGACAATAAAAGCCGCGTGGCCGGTGTTGGCGAACCTTGAAATGAATGTTAACCAAGGTATTTTAAACCTTAAAAGTCATGAGATTATATTGGGTGAGTTGACAGCCAATGTGCAAGGCGAGGTAAACATCGATAACCCAACCACTGAAAACTTATCGTTTAATGGCAGCATTGAAGGTCGCTCATTAGATTTAATAAATTCTTTAGAAATTGCTAATATCAAAGCAAATTGGCAAGTTGAAAAACAACAATCTTTTTGGGCAGCTACCAGCGAAGGAAAAATTGAGCATTTAGCTTTACCCAACTTTGTTGGTAAAAACATTGATTGGTCACTGGATTTTGGTGAAAAGTGGCTAGCCAATGTTAACGCAGGCTCATTTACTGTTAACGATAATGTTGTTGAACTAGCTTCATTAAATTTTTCAGGATTACCTGAAAAACATAATATGTTAGTAAAGGCTAAATTAGCAGAGAACACTGATGTTAACTTAACACTTGACGGTAAAATTCTACAAGAAAATGCTGAACCCTTGAGTCCTGAAAGTAATTTAGCTAGCGCAATTTGGCAAATTAATAACCTTGAATTTAAAGCTTTAAATCAAAAAGAAAATGTTTTAATTACAAGCGAACAGTTGCTTTTGGGCTCAGATACGCAGCGGGTTAAAAACCTATGTCTTAGCGGTGTTGGAAAACTGTGTATTAATGCGGAAAATAAAACTCAGCAATGGTCAGCTAATTTAATATTTAATCAATGGGCAATGTCGCCAGTTTTTAAACAAATTCAAGCATGGCAATCAATACTACTCGCAAGTCCAACGCATGAATTACAAAGCATAGAGGGCACGGTTAATGGTAATTTATCGATAACAGGACATGCCAAGAAACTTGAAAAATTTAATGCCAATATAACAATCCCAAGCTTTAAATGGCAGTCAGCACAAATTCAATTGCAAGCAGAAGAATTTTCGGTCAATACCCAGCAGAAGCAGGACGATATTGCTTTAATTACTCAATGGGAAACCATAAATACCCAGATAGTCTTACCACAATCGCAATCTGAAGTTGTGATGCCTAAGGGCGAGCTTGTGCTGTCGATTACGCCTGATTTTAAAGTCGATTTTAATTTAGAACAACCAGATATTAAGTTTAATATTCCCGATGAAAAAATCAAAGCTGATACCGATTTTTCAAAGCATTTATTAACTATTACACAATTTAAACTTCAAGGTCAGTGGTTACAAAACAGAGTTAGTTCACGACTGAATATTCGTTTACCAGGCGAAGATGAAATAACCGCTCAATTAAGCAGTGATTGGCCTTTAGTTGACTCTGCAAAGATAAGTGGTGACTTATCACTCAGTTTAAAAGAATTTGACTGGCTCAAACAATGGCAGAAAGGGTTAGATAAAATTGACCTCAGTTTAGTACAAAATTTCACCTTAGCAGGCACATTACAAAAGCCCATTATTGATGGTGAAGGTATAGTCGATATTAACCATTTAGTTATTGATGAATATGGCTTAGATATTAGTAACAGCAAAATAAAATTAAGCAGTCAGCAAGATAGCATTGTATTGTTGGGCGAATTACAAAATCCACAAGGGGCATTAACTATTGCCGGCGATGCTAAGATATCTGCGCCGATAAAAGCAAATTTAACCGTCGAAGGTCAACAAGTTACGTTGGTAAATAATAATGAAAATAAATTAATTGTTTCACCTATGCTAAAAGCAAAGTTCGAGAATAATCATTTAACTGTTAACGGTAATTTGGTTGTAGATCAGGCTGATATCAAAGTAGCATCATTACCAAAATCTGCAATTAATGTTTCTGAAGATCAAGTTATTATTGATGAAAACGCGCAAACCGTTACAGATTCTCCATTTGATTATGATATCTCTCTGACGTTGTCGGCAGGAGATAATGTTAAAATTAGTGGCTTTGGTTTATCAAGTGAAATACAAGGTAACCTATCTTCAACCCTTATAACCGGACAAGCCCTAACGCTTAATGGCCGATTAGATTTAAAAGACGGTAAGTTTGAAGCATACAAGCAAACATTGACTATAGAGCAAGGGCAATTATTGTTTTTGGGTACCGCGGCTAATCCGAGTATACAATTTCGTGCAATTAGAATGGTCGATGATATAAAAGTGGGCATTATTGCCGATGGCACCATACAAAAACCTCGTTTAACTTTATTTTCGGAGCCGACTATGGCTGATGAAAATATTTTATCCTTACTAATAACGGGTCGAAACTTAGACTCTTTATCGCAACAAGAGGGCAATGCCTTAACCAGTGCGGCTATTAGTTTAGGCGTAGAAAGTGCTAACAAATTAGTACAAAAAATAGGAGACCAGCTAGGTCTTAAAGATGTTGCATTTACCAGTAAAAGTGGCAGTAACGGTAATAGCACACGTGTTGATATTGCGGCGAAGATTAACGACCGCTTAAATATTGGCTACGGCACCAACATAGATTCTGAAAGTGGCTTACAAGCAGGGTGGAGCATAGAATATAAACTATCACCGAATATATCTTTTGAAGCGATAAGCGGTGAAGAAATAAGTGCTAATATTAACTATAAAAAACAGTTTTCGACGACTAAAGATAAAAATAACAAAAAAGATCAAGACTAAGTGGTCACAAAAACAAAAAGGTATTTATGTCAGCAGATTTAACAAATGCAAATAACGCAACATCAGAAGTTTTAGTTGCGGCGGTGAGCATTCCAAGACGTCACCCATTAATTAACTGGTTGTTAGCGATACTCATTGCAACGCTTGGTGTTTATTTATCCATTATCCAATATGCGGGTTTAGAGTGGCTTTCTCGCAGTGGCTGTTTAATTGCCGTACTGGGTGTTTGGTCAGGGCTGGGCGGCATAATACAAGAGCGCTTATTGATAGGGCGGCTTAATTTTCATCATAGGATCACACTGGCTCGCGCAAAAAGAAATCTGCGTAGACTAAAAGTTTCAAATGAAAATATGGAAAGCAAAATTCAAACTATTGAAGATGACTTTGAAGAAAAAACCGAAAAAATATTGCAAGCTGTAAGGTTACAGCTCGGTATTCTAGAAGTATCGTTACTTATTACCGGTACTTTATTATGGGGATTTGGCGATTTATTTTTTATTATCAAATAAATAGCTTAAAAAAACCTATGCCTAATATGTTAATGAATAACCAAAAAATTTGATTTTTTCATTCGGTCATTAGGCACAACGCTGATAATTAAGGTGTATTAATTAACACTAGATCACAACTTTGGTGGCTAAGTAGTGCTGAAATGGTTGAACCGTTAAGCCACTTATCAAATAAACTGTGCTCTCTACATCCTAAAACGATAAAGTCTACTTTGTTATTGTCAGCGTATGATAATAAAGCGTCTTCAGGTGTACCACGGGTGAATGATATTACACTTTTTGAACACTTAATTGTTTTAGCAAAGCGATAAATTTGTTCTTTATGTAGCGCTTCAATTTGTTTTTCGTATTCTATCGCCAAAGGTGGAATATGTATTACATGTAGTAGGTATGGCTCTGATTGTTCAGCAGGCGTGCACCATTTACGCATAAATTCAACGACTTTCATATCAGACTTATTATCCTCATCATCTTCATGAAAAGGGTCTATCGCCCCAACGGCTTTGCCATCTGAGTACCATTTCTCTTGATTGATAATAAACACGGTACTTTTATTCTGGCTGATATGTTGATTATCAGCAGAAGTCAGGCCAGTTTTAGATCGAACAATAACAATTGGGTCTAGTTTGGTTGCGTTACTATTCACTTGTTTTGACCAGTATTTATCTTTGCACTGATAAACACTAGACTTTGGAAAATGCTTTTTAATTTTTAGTTCAATTTGAGCAATTTTACTCTCATGGTTTGCTTGTAACTCACCCGAAATACCGGCCAATTCATGAGTAAAATAACGTCGATCAAATAACCGTTGGTGATGATGTAAATACCATATAACATTTGCTGAAAGTTTATTTTGCAGCAAAGTTATTTTCGAAAGAGTGGCGTGAGTAACTTCCAAATCTGACAAAACAATGTGTAATGTTGTCATGAAACGTTCCTTTGGGGGAGTAAATGATTAATAGCGATAAAAGCCAGTTTGTAAGCGGCATTGGGTATATACACAAGTGCCTTAAGATAGCATAATCTATAAATATAGAAAGCTATTGTTATCCCATTTCAATTCAATAGTAAGTTTACTTTGTAGTAAATAAAGTTATTAATTTCTCTGCTTTTTCCAAGTAAGGAAATACATGGGTGATAGTAAAAGCTAGCATCAATAATCAATCATTTTTAGGCACTATAAATGCCATTAAGTTAACAAAAATTTAAAGTAGAGATAAGTAAAATGGCAGAAAATGCTTGGTGGGGTGAGTTTACGTTTAACCTTAAACAACAACGTTGCTGGCGACTCGGCGATAGGTCAATAATATTACAACGCTTCGAAAATGAATGGAATAGCTGGAATTTAGAATCTGATGTTGAAAATGACGAGGACATGGTCGTTGGTGAGCCTGTTGAAGATTGTTGTATAGAGCAAGCAAAATTTGGTCGATACCTACAACAAAGCACGTCAGAGAGAATACAAGTATTGCCTTTGCTTGCCGATCGCTCCGTTGTGGCAAGACCAGACACACCTTTAACTTTGCTTGCAGGAGAAAAAGCGCGCTTATATGTTAGTACGCCTATTTGGTTTTCAGCTAAATTACAGCCTAAAGGTGAGAAGCTATTAGATCTTCCTTTTTGGCGGCCTTCGGACTCCTGGTTTGGACCATCGACACGTATCGGGCAAATTTGTTACGCAAAATATACTGCAGCTCGTATTCAATTAACTAATATCGAAAAAAGAGCGCATAGGGCAATTACTCCGATCACTGTAATTAATAACCATAGTGAATCTTTAACCATAGAGCGTATTAATGTGCCGGTGACATTATTGCATTTATATTCAGATGAAGCGTCTCAGCTTTGGACTACAGGTATATCGGTGCACCGTGGTAGTCATATCGATAATGTTGAATTACACCTTGATAAACACGCCCCCGTTGAAGCGATATCCTCAGTCTTAGTGAGTAACCCCAGAGTGGCTTCAGAACAAAGTATACTGATACGTAGTATTAGTAGTTTATTTGCTTAATAAAGAGAATTATTGTGAAAGACATTATAGCGTTTATCGATCTTCTTAAAGCCTCACATTTATTTGCACTATGTCAGGCACTTTTATTGTTTATTATAGGCTTTATAATAGCTAAATTAATCAGCACTGCAGTGGTTAAACTCGCAAAACATAAACTGACAGCGCATGGACAGCTATTTTTAAAAAGGTTGGTTTTTTATGGGCTTTTAGCCTTAGTCACCATTTCAGCATTAGATAACGTAGGTATTGATCTCAGTATAATGTTGGGAGCAGCGGGAATTTTTACTGTTGCTTTAGGCTTTGCATCTCAAACGTCTGCCTCAAACCTCATTAGTGGTTTATTTTTGATGATCGAGCGACCATTTTCTATTACGGATGTTATTAAAGTTAACGACATCACCGGAGAGGTTATTTCGATAGACTTACTGTCGGTTAAGTTACGCACATTTGACAATCTGTTTGTTCGTATTCCGAATGAAAGCATGATCAAAAGTGCCGTTACTACGTTAACTAAATATCCTATTCGCCGTGCTGATTTAAAAATTGGTATCGCTTACAAAGAAGATATTGAGAAAGTGCGTAATCTATTGCTAGATCTAGCGTCGAAAAATTTAATTTGTTTAGAAGAGCCGGCTCCCGTTTTTATATTAACTGGCTTTGGTAGTTCGTCGATTGATATTCAGTTTTCTGTGTGGTCGAGACGGGAGAACTTTTTAGCGTTGAAAAATAGTATGTATACAGAGATTAAAAACGCCTTTGATCAACAGGGCATTGAAATACCATTTCCACATGTTAGCTTATACGCAGGAACAGCAACTGCGGCTTTCCCTGTATCAGCAACAGTTAATGATAACCTTAATGGTAAAGTTGAAGCTAGCGCCACTGAGCCCAGCCAAATTGAGCCAAATACTAAAAGCTAATACATTCACTAGTAACTAACTGAAATGACTTTTAAAGCGTGTGATAGACACGAAGGGGAAAAATCTAAACGCTAGCTTTACAGTGTATTTGCTAGCGTTAATATGAATTACATTTTAAAAATGCTTTCTCTCAGCGGTGCAAGTCGTGCTAATAATTGATTTTGAATCGGGTAGCTAATATTAGCTTCGTCCATTGCGCTGATAAACAATTCTACAAAGTGATTAAACTGATTTGTATCGATATACATGCCTCGATGAATATCTTGCATAGTATCGCCATTATACTGACATGGTCCATCTGTGATATGGCATAAATACACCGATAATTTTTCTTTAAAATTGGTGACATTACTTTGAGCAAAGTGCGCGAAAACTACTTCATCTTGGCCAATAATGTTGACTAAATTATCAATGATTTTATCAATAGCGGGTTTTTCACCTATTTGTTGATAGAGACTAGGTTCATTATCAACAGCGGTATTATTAGGCGAAGCGCAAGAAATACAGCCAACTAAAAGCATTAACAGCGCTGATTTTGTTATTGTTGTCATTTCAATTTTCATTATAGGTACCACATAGTAGATAAATACCAGCCAGTTTGTTTATCGATAGCAGCTATGCTGCCCAAATCAACATAGGCTAAAGTAACGCTGAAGTGTTTATTTGGAAACCATGCCACAAAAACATCCTTCCAGTGGTTTTCACCTAAGCCTAAGTTATCGGGTTTTTGCCTAAACTCAACCCCTACAGCTAAATGTCTATTCAGTAAAATCGCCGTTGATGCTTCCAATTGAACTTTATTTCTTTCATTAGCACCGCCAAAACCTAACAAGCCAATTTGGTTACTTTTAGTATGCCTTGCAGTAATATTCCATAACCAGTTATAGCCATTAATAAACCCTAAATGCAACTTACTGGCCGCAATATATACATCAGTACCCGAATCTTTCTCTGCACCGAGTGCGAAGGCTACATCACTTGTTTTTAATCTTTTTGATTGAATACCTAAACTCACTTGTGGCATTGATGTGTAAACCAAATCACCAAATAAGTTAATTTTTGCACCAATAATCGTTTGTTTTAAATCAAGATTAAGTGGGTTTACTTCAAAGGTTTGCTTCGCATAAGACAACTCGACTTTGTCATAAAAATTTGCTTGTACACCACAGCTATCTAATGAGAAATCTTTTACGGTAACTTGGCTGCATGAAGCACTGGCTGAAACACTGTCCTCGGTTGCATAACCGGCTAATTGCGCCCAAGGAACAATACCACCACCACCCGAACCTTCAATTTGTGAAACACCTGGTGTGGCAAGTATTTTTCCTTCGGCTAAACAGTTAGCCGAAAAAACACTAAAAAAACACGCATAGAGTAATGGGGTAAATTTATTCATAATCATCTAACCATATTAGTAAGTCTGCTGATTTAATTGGGCGAGAAATAAAATAACCTTGAACGTGGTTACATTTCATCGATTTGAGCATATCCAATGATGCTTTATTTTCTACACCTTCTGCCACCACACTTAAACCCAACTGGTGGCTTAACTCTATGGTCGATTTTACAATATATTGGTCTTTTTCTGAAGTGTCGAGCTCAAGTATAAAGGCCTTATCTATTTTTAATTCATCAATAGGTAATTGTTTTAACTTACCTAAAGAAGATTGACCAATGCCGTAATCGTCGACTGAAATTTGTATACCGGTCTTTTTCAAATGCTTAAGTCTACTGACCACGAGATCTTCATTAGTCATAATATCGCGTTCTGTTATTTCTAATGTAATTAAGTTAGGGTCAATACTGTATTGGGATATTTTTTGAAAAACATAATCGATAAAGTCCGGGTGAGAAATATCTTGTGCCGAGATATTAATTGCTACTTTTAGTCTTATATTTTTAGCAAGCCACTCTTGTTGCTGCTTAAGTACGGTATCAATTACCCAGTGAGTCAGTTTTATAATAAGACCAGACTGTTCAGCTAAATGAATAAATAATTCCGGCGAAACAAATTGGCCATCAGTTTTTATCCAACGTATTAACGACTCTACTTTTTCTATTTGTCCATTTTCTAAATTTAACTTAGGCTGATAAACCATAAACAACTCACCGTTGTCACGTTTCATTGTTTCTCTAAGTTCTTCAAGCAAACTTAATCTTTCTAAATAAGCTTCGTCTTCACCTTCTTTATAGGCTCTTATTGTAGTGTTTTCTGCTCTTGCTGCTTCTAACGCTATGGTCGTTCTTCTAATAATTTCTTTTGCACTGTTGCTTTGCTCAGGGAAGGTACAAATACCTATACGGTAATTTAAATTCAACCAAAGATTATTCACTTGCAGCGGGGCACGTAACTGGTTTAAAAAATGTTCAACTAAATCTTCAGAACTTTCACCATGCGATAGCTTAATAACCAAACAAAATTCAGTGCCTGAAAATCGGCCTATCATCAAGGTTTTGTCCTGATAAATATTTTTAGCACGTTGAGCAATTGCTTTTAGTGCGCCATCGCCAATGCCGGAGCCTAAACTGTCATTTATACGCTTAAAGTGACGAACATTAATAGCCATAACCAATAATGATGAATAAGTCGTGTTGTCATGGTTTGAAATTGTATTTGATAGTAAATCAAGTAACGTAGATCGGTTAAAAACGTCGGTTAGTGAATCATGTTTGGCTTGATAATTAATTTCACTTTCACGTTTTTCAATGCGTTCGCCCATTTTAATAAAACTATCGTACACACGGGAAACTTCTAAACTGCCTACAGAAGTCATTTCTTTATGTTCGTAATTACCTTGAGCAAAATCACGTGTTAAGCGCGTTAATTGATAAAGTGGCTTGGTAAGCCTTATTGCAATAATACTAAAGGCAACGGTTGTAATAGCAATAATGAATAATGATATAAATAAAGTAATGACGACTAATTTATCTAGTTCAGTATAGCTTGGCGTTAGATCTACAGAAAGTTGCGCAGTATATTCATTACCTTGGGCATTAGTAAATACAATGAGTTTATTTTCGTAAATTTTTCTTTCAAATAATAACCAAGTGTTATCCGTTTCTTTAAAGTGTTTACTATGGGCTTTATCGGGATGTTGTAAAGACGATATTATAAGATTGTCTTGGGATAAAAAACTTACCTCAATCGCCATTAATCTTTTTAATTCGTTAACAAAAGCTTGATCGATTTGGAATCCAATAATGGAATAAGCTATGGTTCTTGGTGCTTGCACAGGTAAAACAATGAGTTGATATAACTTATTGTCGAGCAACATTAACTGAGTTTTGTTTAAATTTTGTTTTTCAGTGGTTAAGTTTTCAATGATAGAAGAGTCAACGTTAAGCTGACGATTACTAGAGGAAATAACTTTGCCGTTTAAGTCACTTAGTATCATTAAGCTCGCATTTATTCGAGAGCTATGGTTTTCTAGCACACTAGAAATAGTAGCTCTGTCACGTGTCGCAACTGCCTGTTTGAAACCAAAATCTGCCGTTAATACTTTCGATGCTGTAAGGAGTAAATCTTCTTTGGCTTTTAAATATTCTATGAGTACATTTTCAGCACTGGTGATTCTTTGATCAATCTGTTGGCGGTGAGCTGTAACTGATTTCCAAATAGACACAGCTAAAAGGCTTGTCACGGTTAAAATAACCAGTGACACGCCCAGTAGGGTTATTTGCCAGCGTAAGGAAGCTTTACTCGCCATTCTGCTTGAATATAGTTTGGAAGGTATTTCTTGGCTCAGGAGATTCAACGACTAAGTTAATCATAAACGAAGCCTGCTCGTTTGCTTTTTTAGTTAAGTTACCGTATTTGATGTTTTGTACACTGGTAAGTGAACTAGAATGCCAAACATTGACACTTTCGTACTTAATGGCATCGTCTAATTTAACTATGCCTTGCTCGTCAGTCATCAATACATGTTTTGAACCAGCGATATAAATGTATCCAACCATGGAGTCATGAATATTACAGCCTAAAACGGCTACGCCTGCTTTATTAAATTGCAGCGGTGCTTCTGGCTTACCGGAATAAAGTTTTAACTCAAATGGGTTTACTGAAGAGAATGAATAGACATGATGCCTAATGTTGTCACTGTTTGGAAAATCAACCAAATCACCTTGTTGAATAACCAACACATCAGGCTTAAAAAGTTTATCAACTTGATCCATAATCAAAGTATTTGGCTCAGCAACTACAGTTGACATGGGAGTGGTATTCACAAACTCTAA
The DNA here is from genome assembly GCF_014077595.1 of Colwellia sp. 6M3. NCBI lineage: Bacteria > Pseudomonadati > Pseudomonadota > Gammaproteobacteria > Alteromonadales > Colwelliaceae > Colwellia > Colwellia sp. 6M3. Next base: position 13,464 of record NZ_JACGWF010000083.1, read on the forward strand.
CACGGCATTTTTAACTGGCAAGCCTTGTTGATCTTGCACCAAAAATACGTCGGCGTATGTTTGAGGGCAAAGTACAATTAATGAAAGTGCCAATGCTGAGGTATTTAAAAAACGATTTTTCATAATTTCCTTTAAATAACTATATTTAAGTCTGAATTAGTATCAGTGCCTATTGGAAAATTACATCAACTACTTGCGTAATCTTAACATAAACTCAGGTTATGTTTTTACTGCTCCAATTGCAATAAAATATTGTTTATAAACCATAAGTTAAGCGCTATAAAGCGTTTAGTTTTACTTGAAAGCAGAGTAAAACTATAAGTACATTTTTTCTATCGTACGGGCATCAAAAGGTTTAGAAAAATAATAACCTTGCACGCGTCGAATGTTAAGTTGTTGACAAAACTGTAAGCTTTTCTTGTTCTCAATACCTTCTGCCACAATATCAAGTGATAATGAATGTAACATTGCAGATAGACCTTCAATTAAAGCCCTAGTTTTTGGTTGTTCAGATTCCATTATCAATGACTTATCAATTTTAACCGTGTCAATTGGAAAGCTCTGTAAATGAGAAACTGATGAAAACCCACTGCCAAAATCATCCAATGCGATTCGACAACCCAAATTATTTATCAACTCTAATGTATCAATAGCTTGGTCACTGTTTTCAAGCAGGGCTGTTTCTGTTAATTCAAATTCGATAAGTTCAGCATTGACATGATACTTGTCTAAGGTTCTATTAATAAATTGGAATAGCGTTTTATCAGATAATTGCACGCTAGATAAATTAATCGCAATTGAATAGGCTTTGTTGTCACGTAAATTCCATATCGAAAGTTGATAGATAGCTTGATCAATTACCCAACGGCCAATATCTACTATGGCGCGAGAACACTCTGCAATAGTAATGAAGTTATCTGGATACAGTAATTTGTTTTGAAAATTCCAGCGTATTAATGCTTCAAAACCAACGATAGTTGATGTTGTAGTTTCAAAAACGGGTTGATAGTGCAATATAAATTCATTGCGCTCAACGGCACCTATTAAATTAGCTTCTATTTGATAGCGCTGAAGAAACTGTTCTTGCATTTTATCTTCAAAATAACATATTTGATTTCTACCAAGCTTTTTAGAACGGTACATTGCAATATCAGCATGTTTAAGTAATTCAGTGGCATTAACCGTACTGTCCGGATAGATGGCAATGCCGATACTAGCGGTTACTTTTATTGAAATGCCAGCAATATCAAATGGCTTATCTAAAGTACTCAGTATACGCTTGGTAACTCTAGTTGCATTATCAATCGCTTGTAAGTTACTTAAGATAATGGCAAATTCGTCACCACCTAAACGAGCAAAAACTTCATTACCCCTTAAGCAGTCATTAACCCTTTGGGCTACTTGTCTTAATATGTCATCGCCAACATGGTGGCCATAACTGTCATTTATAAATTTAAAATTATCAAGGTCAAACAGGGTGAGCGCTAATTTGGTGTCTTCTCGAGATTTTTGTAAAATACTTAATTGTAATGCCTCTTCAAAAGAGTAACGATTATACAAACCCGTTAAGGTGTCGTGTTCGGCCAATTTTTTTGCTTGCTGGTAACTAACATGAAGCTTCTGTTCTAATTCAAACCTTGCTTGTGCTTGCACTATGGCACGCTGTAATCTTGATGTAGTTACTTCTGATTTCAATAAAAAATCTTGAGCGCCAGCTCTTACACACTCTAAAGCTAACTCAGTTTCTTCTGAGTTACTTAACATAATGACAGCTACACTGACATCCATTGACGCGTTTCGTAACTCGAGTAAAAGTTCAATACCGTCACGTTTAGGCATACGGTAATCAAGTAAAATAGCATCAAACTTCTTATCTGATAGCGCTATTAAAGCCTCATCTACAGACTCGGTTTCTACAAAGTTAAAATGGGTAGTCGATTGATTTAATGTTCGTTTAATACTTTCTCGATCAACGATATCATCATCAACTATCAATATATTCACGTGTTAAATTCCTTGTAAATGCGTTTTATTTGGCTTGCTAATTTAACTCTCTGGGAAATGCACTATTTTCCAATAACCTTTAAGCATTTTTACTATATCTAAAAAGCCTTCACCGACTTGTTCTTTAACAAAATAGCCGGCAATATTCTTTTTGTAACTAGCGGTTATATCTTCATCAGATTTTGACGTTGTTAATACAAATACTGTGCTTTGAGCTAACTCTGGATCTTCACGAATTGTTTCTAAGAACTCTAAACCATTCAAACGTGGCATTTGTAGATCTAATAATATGATATAGGGAGAAGGTACGGCGCCACTGCGCAGCAGATCTAAACCTTCTTGCCCGTCATTTGCCCTGATAATATTGTTGCCAATATGCATTTTTTTAAAGGCACGCGTTATCGACATAGCGTCTATATCATCATCTTCAATCAGAAGCAGTGTTACTTCTTTAGGTTGTTCACTCATTTTTAAATTTTCGCCTTTCTCTATTGCTATTTAGCGTTATTTTTTAATGTTATTTTTCTATCGTAATTGGCCAGGTAATTACGATGGTAGTACCACGTACACCATCGGATTGAATAGTTAAACTACCACCATAATGTTCTACCGTTTTTCTTAGATAACGACAAGCCCATTCCGCTGCCTTCAACTTTATCTCGTGGTCTTAAGGTTTGAAACATTTCAACGGCTTTATCAAACAGTTCAACCGGAATACCTGGACCGTCGTCTTCGACACTAATAATATGCATGTCGTTAACTGCTTTGTAGTGTATTTGAATATGACCTTCAGTTTTATCATGATGCTTTATTGCATTTGAAATTAGGTTGCGTAGTACTACCTCTATTGGCGTTCTGGGTAATAGTAACACTTGTTTTTCAACTGATAATTTGAAGGTGATCGGATGGTCTAATAAACTAAAAATATCATTCGCTGTTGCTTTTAAGTCTAAAGGTTTTGCTTTGAACTCGTGACGACCAATACGGGCATAATCAAGTAAGTCGTCTAGCAATTTATTCATTCTTTCACTGCGATTGTTTAACAGTTTCAAATGCTCTTTAGAGCTGTCAGGTAAAATACTGTCACAATCTTCAGTTATCCAACTCACTAATTTTCTCATCGCATTCAGTGGTGATTTTAAATCATGTGAAGCAACATAGGCAAATTGTTCGAGATCTTGGTTTGACTTAGTTAATCGAGTTGTTTTAATTTTTAATTCACGCGTTATTTCGTCAGCATAAATAAGAGCTTGTTTGTTAGATCTGGACAAAACGATGAATAATGCTAAGAGTAAAAGGTCTATAACTACACCACCCGCCAATATAAAGTAAGGTTGGTTGGAGCCTGAAGCTTTTCTAAAGTTCAAGTTTGAGTTAATGGTAACTTGCCATTTTCGACCATAAAAATCTACATCTACTCGCTTACTAAATAACGGCTTAGGGTCTATTTTATCGGCAAGGGTATTGTCCATATCATTGTATAAAGACTGACCTGCATCACTAATTTTTATACTCACATGGCGTTGATCGACAGCTAGGGTACCGGAAATAAGTTTAGACATTATGAAGGGGGCATAAGCAACGCCTTCAATTGCGGCTTGTCGTTCACTTATCGTACTATGACTCATACCCTTTTTATAAAAAGGTGCGTAAAAAAGAAAACCTGGGGTTTTTTTTGCATCTTGCACCAAGGTGATAGGGCCGGTCAATTGCGCGAGACCTGTATCTCTGGCTTTTTTGACACCAAGGTATCTGTTTTCTTCAAATGCGACATCTAAACCAACAGCTTGTTTATTGGTTATCAATGGTTCAATAAAGGTTATAGGCCAAAGTTCATAAGCGTTGTGTGATGGGTGTACGACAAAGTCAGGTCGGTTTTTTTTATGTTTTTCGATAAAGCTTAAGCGCTGATCTTTTTTTACTTTATAGATCACCCCTAAGCCATTAATGCCAGGATATGTTTCGTCTATTCGCAAACTATTGCTGTAGTTTTGCCATTGTTTGTTATCAATTTCTAATTCATTGGCATCAATATGAGCCACAGCGCCCCATAATGCGTGTTCGTATAACTGCATTCTTTCTTTAACAAGCTCGATTACATGCAAAGATTCACGCTCAAAACGTTCTGCTATTCTTTTGTTGACTTGTTCTGAGGCAATATACCAAGCACCAACGGTTAGAATTGAGGAAAGTGCGAGTATTAACCAATGAACGCCATGAAAACGGCTAGAGTCAATTAATTTCTGTCGCTCAATATCTGTATGGGTGATGTCAGTTGTTTCATTATTCATTAAAACATCTCTAAATGTTGTGTTAAATATTTAATAAATTAATCTGTTTAAATAAGGGTATGTATACAAAATTTAGTGCTAAAAATTGTGAATAAACTAACTATATCATTAACATAATATAAAAATCAGGCTATTGCTAGAATATCGATTTTTATTGTGCATTATTAAATGTTATTACCATAATTAGCT
>NZ_JACGWF010000088.1:0-16877 GCF_014077595.1 Colwellia sp. 6M3
ACTACTTCACCAATTAATACACCGCTAAATTTTCCTGCAACAGGCTCTACGGCGTCTACTTCAAGACCAGCCATGGTAATTTGATGTGCTAATTCATCTGAAGATATAGCAGGATTAACCCACTCACGTAACCAAGATTCACTAAATTTCATTATATGGCTTTCCTACTTGAACTGTTTTAAGAAGCGAAGATCATTTTCGAAGAATGAACGTAAATCATTTACGCCGTAACGTAACATGGTTAAACGTTCAACCCCCATACCAAAGGCAAAACCGGTATAAACTTCAGGATCAATGCCTACGCTGCGCAATACATTCGGATGCACCATGCCACAACCTAATACTTCTAACCATTTACCGTTTTTACCCATAATGTCGACTTCTGCAGAAGGCTCTGTAAATGGGAAGTATGATGGACGGAAGCGAATTTCTACTTCTTCTTCAAAAAAGTGATGTAAGAAATCATGCAACACACCTTTTAAATGCGTAAAACTAACGTCTTTATCAACCATTAAGCCTTCTACTTGATGAAACATCGGCGTATGAGTTTGATCGTAGTCATTACGATAAACCTTACCCGGAGAGATAATACGTAGCGGTGGTTGCTCTTTTTCCATGGTACGAATTTGTACGCCAGACGTTTGTGTACGTAGTACTAACTTAGGATTAAAGTAAAACGTGTCATGGTCTTGACGTGCTGGATGATGCTCAGGAATATTTAAGGCATCAAAGTTATGAAAGTCATCTTCAACTTCTGGACCTTGCTTAACTGAAAAGCCTAAATCACCAAAAAAGCTTTCAATACGTTCAATAGTACGTGTTACTGGGTGTAATCCGCCTAGCTCATCACCACGACCTGGCAATGTTACGTCAATAGATTCAGCAGCAAGTTGTTGCTTGATAACTTCGGCGCGTAATAACTCACCACGTTCAGTTAACAGTTTTTGTACCTGCTGTTTAGCGATGTTAATCACTTGACCCGCTTTGGGCTTTTCTTCTTTTGGTAACTTACTTAGGCCTTTCATTTGCTCAGTGAACAAACCTTTTTTGCCTAAAAAGTTAACGCGAACTTGGTCAAGTTCTACAGGATCAGTCGCCGCAGCAATTGCTTGTTCTGCCTGCAATATAATATCGTCTAAATTCATGAGTTCCTCTAAAGCGTGTTTAAAGCGCCCATACTTTATAATATTTAAATATAGGGCATTAACATCGGCCTAATTTGGCCTTTAGCTAGACTTTTTCGATTAATAAAATGGTGAATGATTTTACACAAAAAATTGTTGTTAGAGTAGAGTAAATCTACGTTTTTCAAGAAAAAAAACGACTAATGGCTGATTACTTTCAAAAACAGAACAAATTATTAACTTAGCTATCTGTAATTTATCAGCGAACGTAACTTAAAAAATAAAACAATGTGCTTTTGGACAGAAAAATGGCTTCATAATTTTGAAGCCATTTACGGTTGAACATTAGCGAATAAAATTACATATTATAGCCAACTTCATCGTGTTCAGTTAAATCTAAGCCGGTAGTTTCTTGCTCTTTAGAAACCCTCAAGCCTTTAGTCATCACTGACACTATTTTAAATAGAATGTAAGACACAACAGCCGTATAAAGAATAGTAGAGCCGATACCAATTAGTTGCACTGTTACTTGCCCTAACATGGTAGTAATACCTTCAGCGTAACCAAAACCACTAAAGGCTCCAAGCTCAGTTGAGGCAAAAACCCCTGCTAATAAAGTTCCTAATATTCCGCCAATACCATGCACGGGGAACACATCTAATGAGTCATCAATTTTCAGTTTTTGTTTAATATAAACTGTTGAGTAAAAACAAATAATACCCGCTGAAACGCCAATAATTAATGCGCCACCCGGACCAACAAACCCTGATGCTGGTGTAATAGTACCTAAACCTGCCACCATACCCGTTACCGCACCAAGCACACTTGCCTTACCAAATTTTTTCCACTCAATTGCAGCCCAAGTTAATGCTCCTGCTGAGGCTGAAAGATGAGTAACTAACATCGCCATAGCCGCATCACCATTAGCCGCTAATGCACTACCACCATTAAAGCCAAACCAACCAACCCAAAGCATACCAGCACCTGTAACTGTCATGGTTAAGTTATGAGGTAACATAGGTGTTTTTGGAAAACCATGGCGTGGCCCTAGTACCACTGCAGCAACCAGTGCTGCAACACCCGCGGTAATATGAACAACAATACCACCAGCAAAGTCATAAACGCCCATTTGTGCAAGCCAACCGCCGCCCCAAACCCAATGAGTAACCGGAGCATATACAACTAACAGCCATAAACCTGAGAACAATAATACCGCTGAAAACTTCATACGTTCAGCATAAGCACCAATAATAAGCGCCGGTGTTATCACAGCAAACGTCATTTGAAATAACATAAACAAGCTTTCAGGAATATCTCCTGCAAGGGTTTCTTTTGTCATGCCAACCATTAACACTTTGCTAAAATCGCCAATCCAAGCATTACCTTCGCCAAAAGCTAAGCTATAACCAACAATAAACCACAAAATAGAAGAAACGCCAGCAATGGCAAAACACTGCATTAAAATTGACAGAATATTTTTTCTGCGCACTAAGCCGCCATAAAACAAGGCTAATCCAGGTAAAGTCATCAATAGCACAAGTGCTGTTGATGTTAAAATCCATGCGGTATTAGCACCATTAAGCGTTGTCTCTGCCGCAAAACTTGGTAGAGAAAAAATTAACATTAGAAGTGTGATTACTATTTTATTCATTTTATACATCCACTATTTAAATCTTGTTTCAGCCCTACTTTGCAGCCGAATTTATTATTACTTTGAGTTACCCGAAAAAGCTCAATTAAATGGCTTCATCGTCTAGTTCACCCGTTCGAATACGAGTAATATTTTCAATATTGGTAACAAATATTTTACCGTCACCAATTTTACCGGTTTGAGCAGAGCTAACGATAGTGTCAATAACACGTTCAGCAAAATCATCTTTAACCGCAATTTCAAACTTAATTTTTGGCAAAAAGTCTACTGAGTACTCAGCACCACGATAAAGTTCGGTATGGCCTTTTTGACGACCAAAGCCTTTTACCTCTGTCACTGTCATACCATCAAGGCCAATTTCGTTTAATGCTTCACGGACATCGTCCATTTTGAAGGGTTTAATAATTGCTGTTATTAATTTCATTCGATCACCTTTAGTGCATTCATAGTCAATTTAAGTTTTCTTATTTGATTACACTAAGCACCATTTGTACCCAAAATGAAAAACATAACTAATACAGACAATTAAATATAAAACTGCACAACAAAGACAACTCACAAGCACCAATATGGTGCACAAATCAAACAAAAAAGAGCATTCTTGGTGCACAGTGATAGCATTGCTTCACAAGTGGGCAAGATCAGTTGAGTTATTGTTATGTGTCGTTATTGAGTTTAAATATGAATATAACGCAGGGGGAAATCGAAGAATAAAAACGCTTATTAAATCTAAATTCACTAAGCTGCTGCAGAATCACTGACTAAGATTCACTGATTAAGGTTCACTGATAATTCAACAGAAAGTTCCACGGAAAAACTGAGCACCGCAGATCTATCACATCGACTACTAGTTATGACACGGTTCTAAGACATTAGAGCAATGCGCGAGGTGTTACATATATGAACTAATACCAAGGTTCTATGTTCATAAGGATGTAAGTCATTAGAGCAATACAGGCGCATAAAAAAGCCCCGCGATTGCGAGGCTGTTTTCAATATTCACTATAACCTAATCAATCAACTGATATTCATCACGTAAAATATCAATAATTTCTTGTTTAGGGTTTTGCGATAGCACGATCTCTTTACCGATAATTTTTTCTGCAATCACAAGGTATGTTGCTGACAAAGTCATTAACACATTAGCAGGTAACTCATTGTCACGAGCAAGCGCTTCACGTTCTGTCATTCGGTCTTTATTCAACAGAATATCAGGATCAGGAAAGTGGTTAAGTAATAATTGACGGAAACCTTCTTTGGAGTTTTCTACAATATTACCTGCGCGATATTGTTCGCCATCCCAAATACGCGATGAATCAGGCGTACCCACTTCATCCATATAAATAAGTTTGTCATTACCGTTACGGTCTTTGACATAACCAAACTCAAACTTTGTATCAACAAAAATTTGATCAATCTTAGCTAATGCCGCTGAAATAACATCAAAGCCTTCCGTTAATAACTTCTCATATAAGGTGATGTCATCAGCAGATTTAAAATTAAAAGCAGCGAAGTTATCTTCAATGTTTTTGCGGGTAATATTGACATCGTCTACGGCAGGCACGCCAGGAATATTTTGCAAAATTCCCTTTGTTGAAGGTGTTTGTAGCAATGTTGGTAATTTACTGTCTTTTTCAAGGTTATCGCTAAGTTCAATACCACAAAACTCTCGTTCGCCTTTAGCATACGAACGCCACATTGAACCGGTAATATACTGTCGACAAATAGCTTCAATCATCACAGGTTTAGCTTTTTGAACAATCCATACAAACGGATGCGGAATATCAAGAATATGACTATCAGCTAAACCTTGTTCTTTAAACAAGTTAAACCAATGATTAGAAATAGCGTTTAAAGCAGCACCTTTACCAGGAACGCCTTTCATACCGCCTTCACCATGCCAAATACAATCAAACGCTGAAATTCGGTCACTGATCACCATAATGGCTAACGGTGTATCTTCGGCAACATCGTAATTTTTCTCTTGAATTAAACGACGACTATCGTCTTCAGTTAACCAATAAACAGAACGCACCTTGCCACTATGAACAGCAACATCAGTACGGATTGGTAAATCGTTATTTACCGATAGAATTTGATCAGCAAGACTCATAATAAGACCTTCACTTCCTATAATTAAATTAAACGTTTAAATAAACAGGCTTGATTATAGATTTAATAAACCAGCTTAGTTAACGGTTCATTTTATATGACTTGGATTATCCTGACTTTTTAGTCAATTTTTCATCTTTTAAAAAAAGAAAAGGACGCCATAGGCGTCCTTATCTCAGAGCTAATATCTCAAACTTATGCTAAAGAAGCTTGCGCTTTTTCAACTAAGAATGTGAAAGCTGCTTTATCGTATACTGCGATGTCAGCTAGGATCTTACGATCGATTTCAATAGAAGCCTTTTTAAGACCATTAATGAAACGGCTGTAAGATAAACCATTTTGACGAGCTGCTGCGTTTATACGAGCAATCCAAAGTTGACGGAATTGACGCTTACGTTGACGACGGTCACGGTATGCGTATTGGCCAGCTTTAGTTACAGCTTGGAAAGCAACGCGATAAACGCGACTACGGGCACCGTAGTAACCTTTAGCTTGCTTTAGAACCTTCTTGTGACGTGCACGTGCTTGTACACCACGTTTTACTCTTGCCATTTTCTATCTCTCCTATTAACCGTGACGTAAAAGTTTTTTAACTGACTTAATGTCAGCTGCGGCGATCATGCATTTAGCACGAAGATGACGCTTAACTTTAGTACGGCGTTTAGTCAAAATATGACGAAGACCGGCTTGTTTAAATTTATAGCCTGTGGCTGTCTGTTTAAAGCGCTTTGCAGCACCTTTATTGGTTTTCATTTTAGGCATGTTAATAACTCCGCATTGTTATGCCAAATATAAAGTAAACGAGGGCGAGAATTTCTCAGCGCTTAACCGTTAAGCTAAGATGTGAATTCTACTTGTAGGCCTTGTCTACCAGCTTAAAGATAATAGCGGTGAGTTAACTATTTCGAAAAACAGTTAACTACTTGTCAAACCGGGTATTATCTATTTTTTAGGGGCTAAGACCATCACCATTTGACGCCCTTCCGCTCTACGAGGGAAAAACTCGACTACGGTCAATTCTTCTAAATCTTTTTTAACACGAGTTAGAATTTCAAGACCGAGTTCTTGGTGGGCCATTTCACGGCCACGGAAACGTAATGTTACCTTGACCTTGTCGCCGCCTTCTAAAAAGCGCTTCAGGTTGCGTAGTTTTACCTGATAATCGCCTTCATCTGTTCCAGGTCGGAATTTAATTTCCTTTACCTGTATTTGTTTCTGGTTTTTACGCTGTTCTTTCTGTTCTTTCGCTTTTTCATAGATAAACTTACCGTAATCCATAACGCGAAGAACAGGAGGTTTTGCTGTTGGGCTGATTTCTACAAGATCGACACCTGCTTCCTCTGCTTGGTCCATAGCTTCATCTAATGTAACTATACCACCTGGTTCGCCGTCATATTTAATTAAACGAACTTCATTGCCCAGAATACCTGTGATTAACTCATTTAAACGATGCGCTGGCTCTTTTTGCCCGCCACGTTGTCCACCTTTAATAGCCATGTTCCTCCAAAGAACGTTGTGACCAAGTAAGCACTATTTTTAGTTTACTTGGGTTAAATAATAATATTACGTGTTTTTTTATTTCAAAGTGCTTATCGACGGTTTTTAACTTCGTCAGATAATTTGGTAATAAAGTCGTCTACCGACATTGTACCTAAATCTTCACCACTTCGAGTTCGTACTGCAATTTCGCCAGTTTCCATTTCTTTATCACCGACGACTAACAAATACGGAACACGCTTTAAAGTATGCTCGCGGATTTTAAAGCCTATCTTCTCATTTCTCAAGTCTAGTTTTGCTCTAAATCCACTTTCTTTTAGTTTTTTTACAACTTTTTCACAATATTGACCCTGTTTGTCGGTAATATTCATCACAGTTGCTTGAATTGGCGATAACCAAGTTGGAAATTTGCCAGTGTACTCTTCAATCAAAATTCCGATAAAACGTTCAAGTGAACCTAAAATGGCACGATGGATCATCACCGGAATGTATCTTTCGTTGTCTTCACCAACATAAGTTGCGCCTAAACGCTCTGGTAAAGCAAAATCGAGTTGTACAGTACCACATTGCCAAGCACGTCCCAAACAATCCATTAAAGTGAATTCTATTTTAGGACCATAAAAAGCGCCTTCGCCAGGTAAGTATTCAAATTTAATATCACTGTCAGTTAACGCTTGAGCTAAGCCGGCTTCGGCTTTATCCCAAATTTCATCACTACCAATGCGATTTTCAGGGCGTGTAGACAATTTAACAACAATATCTTCAAAACCAAATGAGCCATAGACGTCGTATACCATTTCGATACACTTAGTGACTTCGGCTTGCACCTGCGACTCCATACAGAAAATATGTGCGTCATCTTGGGTAAAGCCACGTACGCGCATTAAACCGTGTAAAGACCCAGAAGGTTCATTACGGTGACAACAGCCAAATTCAGCTATACGTAGCGGCAAATCACGGTAAGACTTCAACCCTTGGTTGAATATCTGTACATGACCTGGACAGTTCATTGGTTTTATGGCGTATTCACGCTTTTCAGACTCAGTAGTAAACATGCCATCAGCATATTTGTCCCAGTGACCTGATTTTTCCCAAAGGCTTCTGTCCATCATCATTGGTGCTTTAACTTCGTCGTAATCATATTCGTGTAGCTTTTCACGAATGAATTTTTCTAACTCAGTATAAATAGTCCAACCATCGTTATGCCAAAACACCATTCCGGGTGCTTCTTCTTGCCAATGGAAAAGATCTAACGTTTTACCAATTTTACGGTGATCACGCTTTTCAGCTTCCGCTAATCGTACTATATAAGCTTTTAATTGTTTTTTATCAGCCCATGCTGTGCCGTAAACACGCTGCAGCATTTTGTTGTCTGAATTGCCACGCCAATAAGCGCCAGCAACTTTCATTAGTTTAAAATGATGACAATGACGCATGCTAGGTACATGAGGACCACGACACATATCGATATATTCTTGATGATGATAAAGCGCTGGTGTATCAGACTTATCAATATTTTCATCAAGAATTTGTAATTTATAACTTTCGCCACGTTCAGTAAACGCGTCGTAAGCATCTTGCCATGTACCGGTTTTTTTAATCACTTCGTAGCCAGTTCGCGCAAGTTCTGTCATGCGTTTTTCAAGCTTAACTAAATCGTCTTCGGTAATTGACTCTTCTAAGTCAACATCATAATAAAAACCGTTATCGATCGTTGGGCCAATCGCCATTTTGGTGTTAGGCCATAATTGCTTAATAGCATGACCTAATAAATGCGCACAAGAATGACGAATGATCTCAAGACCTTCGCTATCTTTACTGGTAATAAGTTGCAGAGCCGCATCTTCTTTGATTAATTCACAAGCATCGACCAATTCGCCATTAATTCGACCTGCGATTGTGGCTTTTGCCAAACCAGGGCCGATATCTAAGGCAACGTCCATAACAGAAACTGCTTGTTCAAAAGTGCGTTGACTACCGTCGGGAAGCGTAATTACAGGCATGTATTTTCCTTTGTTCAGTGGCGACACACACTAAGTGCCGCTTGAAATTTATTAATTAATTTTTATAACGTCATTCTCAATGCTTAAGCAATTTAAGGCGCTATATAATGCAAAATTCGATATTATATCGGTGGCTATTAACACGAAGATATAAATTGCGTTAAAGCGAGCACAGGAATATAGGGTAATTTCCCTTAATTTGCAATGCACAGGACAAGTATATTGAGTAAGCATGTAAATAAATTTATAACATTAAAAGTGCAATTGATTTTCAGTGCTCTACTGAGCTTTTATTCAATGGCAACTTTAGCAGTACAAAACACGGAACTAGAAACCAATATAAACCGTAGTTCAATTCAATCAACACCATGGAAACTATGGCAAGAAGACAATTTTTTCAATGTCAGCTATCGTGTCGATAACAGTACAAATTTAATTGAAATAAGAGCACGAGCTAAGTTTGAGTCTACTCTTGCTGGTTTTCTTTATTTTATTGAAGATTTACCTATGACTCACAATTGGTTAAATAATGCAGAGTCAGCCAAACTTATTACTACAATATCGCCAAGCGAACATATATTCAAAACTCGTTTTAATGCGATATGGCCGTTTGCAGACCGCGAAGTCATTGTACATTCTCGCTATTGGCAAAATAAAGATTTATCGATTGATATTTTGGTTGAAGATGCAGGTGATACAGTAGCGATTACCGAAGACGTTTTACGTATGCAAGTGATAAGTGCTTTTTGGCAGATAAAGCCAACTCAACCTAAGCAAATCGATGTTACATATCAATTCATGGTTGACCCAAAAGGCAATATTCCACAGTGGTTGTTAAAACCGATGACACTAAAGGGCATTTGGAATACCCTTCAGAATATGAAAGAGCAGCTTCCTCATAGTAAACACCAACAGCGAACTAAAGAAAATATTCAAGAAATGTTAAACGTTAGCAACGCAAAAATTTGATTAAATTCCCATAACTCCCAGAGCTTAGATAGCGCTCACTTGTTATTTCAAGTTACTACGTTGAGTAACTTGAAATAACTGAAGTTAACTGAAGATATTATTCAACAGCCTTTAAATCCTTTAAGCGTGATGTTTAAGCATCGAAAGCGCCATCGCTTCAGCCACTTTAATGCCATCAATACCTGCCGATAATATACCTCCGGCATAACCAGCACCTTCACCTGCAGGATATAAACCTTTGGTGTTAACACTTTCAAAACTTTCTTTATCGCGCGTGATGTTAATAGGCGACGATGTTCGAGTTTCAACTGCGGTTAACGTTGCATCTTTCATAGAGAAGCCTTTAATTTTACGTTCAAAGGCAGGCAATGCTTCACGAATAGCCTCAATCGCATAAGCAGGCAACGTTTCACTTAAGTCACAGTATTTTACCCCCGGCTTATATGAAGGCTCAACAACACCATGTTCACCACTTTTACGCCCGGCCAAAAAGTCTCCAACTAACTGAACAGGCGCATCGTAGTTTTCACCACCGAGTTTAAACGCGGTTTCTTCAAGACGGCGCTGAAATTCAATTCCAGCTAGCACGTTATCTTTACTGCCATTTTCATCATAATCTTCAGGGGATATGCCAACGACTATCGCACTATTCGCGTTTCGTTCATGACGTGAATATTGGCTCATTCCATTAGTCACTAAACGCCCTTCTTCTGATGCTGCCGCTACTACGGTACCACCTGGACACATACAAAAACTGTAAACTGAACGGCCATTTTTACAATGGTGTACAAGTTTATAATCTGCAGCGCCTAAAATAGGGTTACCCGCATTTTCGCCAAAGCGAGCGTCATCAATAACCGATTGTTCATGCTCAATTCTAAAGCCTACTGAAAAAGGCTTAGCTTTAATAAAAACACCTTTTTTATGCAGCATTTCAAAGGTATCACGCGCACTATGCCCAATAGCTAACGCAATATGTTTTGTATGTATGACTTCACCCGTTGCTAATGTTAAGCCTGTAACTTGCATATTGTCGCTGTTGTTATCTGCTTTGGTAAAATGAATATCATCAACACGCTGGTCAAACCGCACTTCACCACCAAGGCGATGTATTTCAGCACGCATTTGTTCAACCATAGTCACAAGTTTAAACGTACCGATATGCGGCTTGCTGACAAATAAAATCTCACTGGGCGCGCCAGCATCTACAAACTCATGCAACACTTTACGACTATAATGTTTTGGATCTTTAACTTGGCTGTAGAGTTTACCGTCTGAAAACGTACCCGCACCGCCTTCACCAAACTGAACATTCGATTCCGTATTAAGAATTTTTTTCCGCCAAAAGCCAAAGGTATCTTTAGTGCGCTGTCGTACTTCTTTACCCCGTTCTAAAATAATAGGGTTAAAGCCCATTTGTGCTAGCAGCAAACCTGCGAATAAACCACACGGCCCCATACCAATAACGACTGGGCGTTCAGTTAAACCTTCAGGTGCTTGACCCACAAATTTGTAACTGGTGTCTGGGCTACTTTTAATGTTTTGATTTTTTTCGTGCTTTAGCAACAATTGTTCATTAATTGTTGTGGTCACGTCTAACGTATACATCAAAATAATATTGCTTTTTTTACGAGCGTCGTAACCACGTTTAAAAACAGAAAAATCGGTAAGCTGTTCAGCTGAAATATCTAAAATAGAAAGAATAGCTTGCTCTAACTCTTCAGGTTGATGATTAAGTGGTAATTTGACGTTAGTTAAACGCAACATATTGGATTTCCAAAGCGAGACTAGGGTAAAAATTGGCGCTATTTTACCTGATACTCTTAGCGATACCAAATACAAAGCTAAAACAATAATTGAATTTGTTCGCTAGCAAGGTATGATCCGCATATAAATCGCAGAGATGCGGTAGGTTTTAACATCTAACATAATAATTTAAGCAGAGTAAAATGGCGTTTGTAGTAACTGATAACTGTATTCAATGTAAGTACACAGATTGTGTCGCTGTTTGCCCTGCCGACGCGTTTCATCAAGGTCCTAATTTTTTAGTGATTAACCCTGACTCATGTATTGATTGCGATTTATGCCCCGTTGAATGCCCCGCCGATGCTATTTATCAAGAAGATGAAGTGCCTGAAGATCAAAAAGACTTTATCGAACTTAACGCTGAGCTAGCTAAAACATGGCCCGTTATCACAGAGATTATTCCAGCACCTGCTGATGCAGAACAATGGAATGGCGTCAGTAATAAAATAGAAAACTTAATCATCGATATTGATTAATTACTCTGAGCATAACTGAACCTAAAATCCCCCTTCATTAACTTTGTTAATATTATCGTTATTGGCTTTTATATAGTTAACTTTTTGGCATGACAAAACTCGCGCTTTCACTAAAAGTGACCATACTTAATAAGAAGGTTCATAAAGTTAACATCGAGGAGGCCTTATGCCCCATGATATTAAAGTGCAACGTATTGAGTGTCCACATTGTGGACATCACATTCGGGTTTCGTTAGACGCCAGTGAAGGTGACCAAGACTATTATGAAGAGTGCCCAGCTTGTTGTATGGAAATGCACTTGAATTTACATATTGACGAATACTATAAAAAAATTCAATTAGCGGTTGCGAGTGATAACGAACAGTACTTTTAAACAAGTAGCCTAAAGTAGCGTTAAGCTTAAATAGATAAAAGCCTAACTAAATAACTCATTATGAATTTGGGTTAAGCTTCATTCGCTCAATAGTTTGTACAATCGTCATGGTTTGCTGGTCAATTTCAATATTCACTTTATCGCCAACACAAGCATATTGTAAATTTGTTCGCGCTAAAGTTTCAGGTATTAAATGCACTGAAAACGAATCTCCTACCTCAGCGCCCAATGTTAAACTAATACCATTAATACTAATAAAGCCTTTAGCAAAGATATACTTTTGATACTCAGGCGCAATGGTAAAACTAATGGTACAGTTATCTGGGCTATCAACACGGTTAGTAATAATGGCCTGCGCATGAACATGACCACTGAGCATGTGTCCGCCAATTTCGTCACCAATTTTTAACGAACGTTCTACATTAACCTTTGACCCCAGTTCAATATCAGCAAGGTTAGAGACTCGCAGCGTTTCATCAATAACATCAAAAGTTATAAAGCTACTGCTTGCATCTAAGTGGCCAAATTCTACAGCAGTTAAACAAACACCATTAATAGCTACACTCGCTCCAACTTCTAGGTTTTCAATTAACGAGTTTTCTAACGAAACTTTTAATCTTATCGCATTATTTTTACTAATTATCGCAATTACTTCAGCTTGCGATTGCACAATACCAGTAAACATATATCATCCAGATAAATACTCTATTTTTTGCTATCTTAGCAAGAATAACCAAATGATATAATTGCCTTGATGAACATTAATCGCTTTTTCTCTAATAGCAAAAATTTAATGAAATTGGCTTATCCAATTTTAATTGCTCAATTGATCCAAAATTTAATGGGCTTTGCTGACACAGTAATGGCAGGTAGAGTGAGCGCAACTGACATGGCCGCAGTTGCTGTTGCTAGTAGTGTTTGGTTACCATTAATATTAGCCATATCAGGTTTGATAATGGCACTGGCCAGTATTATCTCGCAATTATCCGGTGCAAATCAGTTCGATAATATAGCAAAAGCCAGTTATCAAACCGCTTGGATAGCTGTTTTCTTCTCGATAATCATCATTATTCTCTATTACATCGCAACACCGCTGTTGATAGACTCGATTGCTATGGAGCCTGAGCTTAAACAACTGATGTTCGACTACTTAGGCTATATTGTTTGGGGCGGTCCAGGGTATTGCCTTTATCTTGTATTACGTAATTATTCAGAAGGACTTTCTTTTAGTCGCCCTACTATGATCATCAGCATTTTAGGCTTATTGATTAACATACCAGCCAACTATATTTTTATTTATGGTGAGTTTGGTATGCCAGCCTTGGGCGGAGCAGGTTGTGGTTTAGCAACAGCCATTGTTTATTGGGTCATGTTTGTTGGTATGCTCGCCTACGCATACTATTCAAAGCACCTAAAGCAAGCGCCACTGTTTACTCAGTTTTATTGGCCACAATGGTCAGAAATTAAAGTCATATTAGCCTTGGGCACACCCATCGCATTTTCGTTACTATTTGAAGTCAGCCTTTTTGCTGCTGTTGCTATAATCCTCATACCCTTTGGCGCAAATGTTGTTGCAAGCCATCAAATAGCAATTAACTTTTCGGGCTTAGTTTTTATGGTCCCCTTGAGTTTAGCCATGGCAGTGACTATAAAAGTAGGTTTTGAGGTAGGTAACAAGAACCTTGAAAAAGCGAAAGAACTCTGTCGTTACTCGGTCATATTAGGACTCATTATTGCCGTGGCTACAGCGACCGCTACCCTGATATTTAAAACACAAATAGCCACTATTTATACCTCTGACACAGAAGTACTTGAACTCGCAGCTGGCTTAATGTTTTTAGCGGCTTTATTTCAGTTTTCTGATGCGATTCAAGTTATTTCGGCAGGCGCACTTCGCGGCTACAAAGATACCAAATCGATTTTGTACATCACCTTTTTCTCTTATTGGGTTGTTGGTTTATCTTTCGGTTTAATTTTAGGCCTCACCGATTGGATAGCGCCTGCATCGGGCCCTTATGGCTTTTGGATAGGCTTTATTTCTGGGTTAACTGTTGCGGCAGTATTACTAGCTTGGCGCTTAAAAGTAGTACAAAATCGCTTTGATCAACAAGCAGCATTGGCCAGTTGAACACGTTAATGGCAATAGTTGTCGCTTAAATAAGCAAGGATAATAACAACTGCTGAATTAATCAGCAGTTACATCGAGTTTTAAATAAAACTGCTTGCACTTGCCAAAGCAGATCGCTAACATAGCGCCTCGTTGAGTTACTCAACATTTTACTTGAAAATATTGCTCGCTTAGCTCAGTTGGTTAGAGTACTTGCATGACATGCAAGGTGTCACTGGTTCGAGTCCAGTAGCGAGCACCATATTAGGGTTTATTAAACCCAAAAAAGCCCGAAAGTATTTAATTACACTTTTCGGGTTTTTTTATATCTAAAACTTTATATGGCAGTGTTATTTTCACCTACTAAAATAATATTAGGATGAATCAATGCATACGCTGACTCAGTTAATATCTGGCGAACTCATGGGCATTTCGCGCTTGAAGCTAGCTGAACAATTAACTTCATTCCCAATGGAAATTTTGTCATTAGCCGACAGCTTAGAGATTTTAGATTTATCTGATAACCAACTAAACACTTTACCAAGCGAGTTAGCCCAACTCAAAAAGCTTAAAATAATTTTTGCCTCAAATAATCTTTTTACTACCTTACCTGAAGTTTTAGGTCGTTGTGAAAATTTAGAGATGGTCGGCTTTAAGTCGAACCAAATTAAGCATGTAGCTGCTGATGCTTTACCCGCGAAATTACGATGGTTAATATTAACCGATAACTGCATTGAAACTTTACCTGACAGCTTAGGTGAACGCCCAAGGTTACAGAAACTGGCCTTGGCAGGTAATAAGTTGACAACATTACCGTTAACTTTATCTCAGTCAGTTAACCTTGAGTTAGTCCGTATTTCAGCGAATAACCTTACTGAGTGCCCTGAACAATTGTTAAGTTTACCCAAGCTTGCATGGGTTGCCTTCTCAGGTAATCCATTTAGTCGTTCTCAACTTAAGGTAGCAACCGTACCATCACTACCCTCATCAAGTTTTTCTTTGCATAATGTGCTTGGGCAAGGCGCGTCAGGCGTTATTTCAAAAGCTACTTGGACAGATAAGCCATTAAACTTTCCAGATGAAGTTGCTATAAAAGTATTTAAAGGAAAAGTAACTAGCGATGGTTACCCTGAGGATGAATTACAAGCTTGCTTAAAAGTTGGCAATCATAAAAACCTAGTTCGTTCTTTGGCGCAAGTTAATGAAGATAACTATTTAGCGTTAATCATGAACTTAATCCCAAATAACTTTCAAAATTTAGGTTTACCGCCTAACTTTCAAACTTGTACTCGTGACACATTTCCTAAAGGCTTTACCTTAAGCACCGAGCAAATTGAAAAAATAGTGATACAAATGGAAAACGTGTTTGAGCATTTACACGCGAATAAAGTTTGTCATGGCGATTTATATGCCCATAACACTTTGTTTGATGAACACGCGAATATCATTTTTGGCGACTTTGGCGCTGCCACTATGTACCACATGCTAACTGTCGAGCAGAAAAAATTAGTCGAAAAAATTGAACGTCGCGCTTTAGCCTATTTTATAGAAGACTTATTGAGTGTTTGTCATCAAGGTTGATCAACATAGCCTTGAGTTTAAAGTTATCGAAGGTAAACTCGCTAACCTTGTAAAAAATATTCACTGAGTGTTTTAACACCCTTGATGATAAAGTAACTTCTGAGCAAAAACTAAACTTCTTTTTTATCAAAAACATTTTATCTATAATTTAAATGCTTTTAATTTAGTTATTTATACTATCCAGAACGATCGTTTAGCAATTAAGGATAATAAAAATGAAAATATATGAAACAGCAACCGCGCCAAACGCAAGACGTGTAAGAATATTTCTCCATGAGAAAAGCATTGAAGACATCGAGTTTATTCAAATGGATATTCTACGCGGAGATAACTTAACGGAAGAATTCAAACAAAAAAATCCGCTGGCTAAAATTCCAATTTTAGAATTAGATGACGGTACCATTATTAGTGAAAGTGTAGCTATTTGCCGATATTTTGAAGAAATGAAGCCAGAGCATCCATTAATGGGAGCAAATCCGCTTGAGAAAGCGATAATAGAACAATGGCAAAGACGCTTGGAATTATCTTTGCTGATGCCTACAGGCATGTGCTTCCAGCATACAACGGGTTACTTTAAAGACCGAATGAACGTCATTAAGGACTGGGGGACAGAGTGTGGTGAAAATGTGAAAACGTTTTTTACATTTTTAGATAAGCACTTAGCCTCTTCAGAATACATAGCAGGAGACAGTTTCTCTATTGCGGATATTACAGCGCTCATCACAATAGACTTTAATCGCGTTAATCATATTAAAATATTAGATGAGCAAAGCAACTTAAAACGTTGGTACGCTGCAGTCTCTTCAAGACCATCAGCAAAAGCCTAGGAGTTTCAAAAAGTGCCTCAACAAATAACATTGCTAGATTGAAGCACCTTTAGCTACCTAGGCTCTAAATACAGTTCTTAATACCTATATTCACGAATATAGGTAAACCTCTTAAATACCGTTGAATCTATATGGAGAAGGTATAGGTTCTATTGTTAATAAATCAAAAGAACTCATGGGCAAAGCGATATGTACAAATGCAGCGCGTTAATAATTATTTTCATTTCAATACTTGTAACATAACTTATCTCTCATAAAATTATTTAAGAAAAGCTGGACCTAAATATTGTCCTTGTAGATCTTAGTAGTTTTAAACTTAAAAATGGTAAACAAATGCTCTAACGTATTAAT